>DATCFI010000233.1:0-9526 GCA_036509585.1 Hanamia sp.
CCCATAATAGGAGAAATTGCTTTTGACAAGTCAAAGGAAGACGTAGTAATAGCAAAGGGAAGACGTAGTTTTATTGCTGAAGAATTTAGAAAATTAAGAATTTCTTTATCATTCCTTGGAATAGACTCTTTTCATAAGAAAATTCTAATTACGTCGAGTATTTCCGGAGAAGGAAAAAGCTTTATAGCCGCTAATCTCGCAATAAGTCTTTCTTTGACGGGGAAAAAAGTGGTGTTAGTTGACATGGATTTAAACAACCCTACCATTGACAAAATATTAAAAATACCACGAGAAGAGGGCGTAACAGAATTTTTGGAGAGGGGAAAGGATCCAGAACAAATTATAAAGCATGTAGAAGAGCACGAAAATTTATTTTTTATTTCAGCCGGGACTGTGCTTCCAGAGAACCCTTCTGAACTATTATCGAATGGGAATGTAACTGAACTCATAAATTATTTAGAAAATATCTTTGACATTTTAATCATAGATACTTCGCCAATAGTATTGGTTACGGACGGGTATTTGTTAACAGGATTGTGCGATGCCACCCTGTACGTAGTACGACATAAATATACTCCGAAGTTGCTTATTAAAAGATTAGATGAAAATAGTCAAATAAATCCCATCAATAATCCTGCTATTGTTTTTAATGGTGTAAAAATGCGGGGCTTCTTTAAGAATAATTATGGATATGGATATGATTACGTTTATGGGAAGAGAGAAGGTAAAAAGCCAATTACAAAATATTAAAATCCTATTAGTATGAAAAATTACAATCTCAATACATTAAGATGTGACTGAGGGTGGCGAAGCCCTATCTTTCTTATAGTATTTAACTAATATCAATCCTTTGAATTGCTGCAAATTTAAATTTTAAAAAAGACAAATTATGCAGGCAAATTGGTATATAATATATACAAAGCACAAATGCGAAAAAAAAGTAGCCACAACATTTTCAAAGAAAAAAATTGAAAATTTTTTACCTGTTACTCTTAAACAAGGCAACTCGATCTGGAAAAGCAAATTAATATATGAACCTTTATTTGATTCATACATATTTGCCAAAATAACAGAAACTCAAATCAGCAAAATAAAAGAGGTTGCCGGAGTTGTCAACCTTTTATATTGGAAAGGCAACCCAGCTACTATTCGCGAAAATGAAATAGAGGCAATCAGAGAATTTACAAATGATTTCCAGGAAATACATTTAGAAAAAACATTCATTAATCCTAATGAGGAAGTAAACGTCATTGATAGTCCCAAATATGTAATTGACGGGAATTTATTAACAATTAGAAATACCACAGTTAAGGTAAATCTTCCTTCAATTGGTTTCATGATGATTGCAAAAATCGATTCAAAGAATTTAATAGGAAGAGAAATTTATTTCGGAAATACAAGAATTCTACAACAATCGTAAAAAATAGTCCTAAAATTTTCGTTGAAAAAATCACATAATAAACTGCGTCGAATATCACGCCTCACGATTGGAATGAAAAGTTTACACAGTGAGTAACCTCGATCTACAAACTTCATTTCTGAACTCTATTCCAAAATTCATAATTTAAATAATGAAATCAGCTTTAGTTACCGGTATAACCGGTCAGGATGGGGCATATCTTGCCGAATTACTTTTGGCTAAAGGATATCTGGTCCATGGAGTTAAAAGAAGAGCTTCTCTTATTAACACTTACCGAATCGATCATTTGTATGTGGATCCGCATACTGACAATGCGAATTTTAAATTGCACTACGGCGATATGACTGATAGTACCAATCTTATTCGTTTGGTACAAGAAACACAACCCGATGAGATTTATAACCTGGCGGCTATGAGCCACGTAAAAGTAAGTTTTGAGAATCCTGAATATACCGCACACGCTGATGGCATAGGTACCTTGCGACTTTTAGAAGCCATTAGAATATTAGGTTTAGAGAAGAAAACAAGAATTTATCAGGCGTCAACATCCGAATTATTTGGCTTAGTGCAGGAAGTTCCACAAAAAGAAACTACTCCATTTTATCCGCGGAGCCCTTACGGCGTGGCCAAACTGTACGCCTACTGGATAATGGTAAATTACAGGGAAGCCTACAATATATTTGCATGTAACGGAATTCTTTTTAATCACGAAAGCCCTCTGCGTGGCGAAACTTTTGTAACCCGAAAAATCACCCGGGCAGTAGCTGCGATTGCCCAGGGACTACAAGACACCCTATTTCTTGGTAATCTAAATGCGCAAAGAGACTGGGGACACGCCAAGGACTATGTCGATGCTATGTGGCGAATGTTACAGCAAGATGCACCAGAGGATTTCGTGATAGCTACGGGTAAAACTACTACAGTACGTGATTTTGTGAAAATGGCTTTTTCCGAAGCTGGAATTGAGGTAGATTTTGTAGGTGAAGGGAAGACAGAAAAGGGCTTAATAAAATCATGTACTAACAAAAACTATTTATTACCAATTGGAAAAGAAATAGTAGCAATTGACCCAAATTATTTTCGGCCAACAGAGGTGGATTTATTAATCGGGGATGCTACGAAAGCCTGGGAAAAACTAGGCTGGAAACCAACTTATACGCTTCCGGAGCTTATAAAAGAAATGGTTGCTAGTGATCTGGAAACTTACAAGATGAGTCTGGAGAGGAAATATTTTATGTAGTACTAATGATGGAGAAAACTTTAATTATATATAAATATAATATATAAATTGATTATGGAAGATTTAAATGAATTCGATCTTATAATTGAGTCCGGCCGTTCGGAAAAAAATTACTGGAATGACCTATGGCGTTTTAGGGAATTATTCTTGTTTATGGCGTGGCGGGATATCCTTGTCAGGTATAAACAAACTGCTATTGGCCTTGCTTGGAGCATCATACGTCCTATTTTAACTATGATCGTTTTTACAGTAGTGTTCGGACGCATAGCGAAATTACCTTCCGAAGGAGTACCTTATCCGATCCTGGTATTTTCCGCATTGCTTCCATGGCAATTCTTCTCTAATTCTTTTGCTGATGCCGGTTCTTCTCTTGTCAGTAATTCTAATATGCTTACAAAAATATATTTTCCGAGATTAATTATCCCGATAAGCACAGTTATAGTAAATCTTGTAGATTTTTTCATATCATTTTTAATATTAATAGTTTTGATGATTTGGTATGATTTTGTTCCAAGCTGGGCAATTCTTGGTGTTCCTCTTTTTCTTTTTCTTGCCTTTATTGTAAGTCTAAGCGCTGGTTTGTATATTGCTGCTTTAAATGTTAAATATAGAGACTTTAAATACATCGTCCCATTTGTTGTTCAATTTGGATTGTTAGTATCCCCGGTTGGTTTTAGCAGTAGTATTGTTCCACCAAAATGGAAATTGCTGTACTCATTAAATCCAATGGTTGGAATTATTGATGGGTTTCGGTGGGCAATTTTGGGTGGGAAAAACCATATTTACTGGCCAGGTATGTTTCTTTCAATTGGGATAACTATTTTGATCCTGATTCTTAGTGTCAGGTATTTTAGAAAAATGGAAAAAACATTCGCTGATATAATTTAATACAAATATGCCTGTAACAATAAAAGTAGAAAATTTAAAGAAAAGC
This sequence comes from Hanamia sp., assembly GCA_036509585.1. Lineage (GTDB taxonomy): Bacteria > Bacteroidota > Bacteroidia > Chitinophagales > Chitinophagaceae > Ginsengibacter. The sequence continues at coordinate 3,595 of DATCFI010000233.1, forward strand.
TATATAATAAAGCATAGTGGAGAAGGTTATGTGTCATTAAGAGAAACAATTAGTAATAACGTTAAAAGCACTTTTCAAAAAACGAAGAATATCGCAACCTTAAATCATATCGAAAAAGCTCCGAGAAAGGAAGAATTTTGGGCTTTGGACGATGTAAGTTTTGAGGCTCAGCAGGGAGACCGAATAGGTATTGTTGGTCGAAATGGGGCGGGGAAATCCACTCTATTGAAACTATTAAGTAGAATCACTGAACCCACCTCTGGCCGGATATCTATCAAGGGCAGAATTGCAAGTTTATTAGAAGTGGGCACAGGATTTCATCCTGAATTGACTGGTCGTGAGAACATTTTCCTCAACGGCGCTCTATTGGGTATGGCGAGGACAGAGATTAAAAAGAAATTTGATGAAATTGTTGCTTTTTCAGAGGTTGAAAAGTTTTTGGATACACCGGTCAAACGGTATTCCAGCGGCATGTATGTTAGATTAGCATTTGCTGTTTCTGCTCATTTGGAATCAGAAATACTAATTGTTGATGAAGTCTTGTCTGTGGGCGATCTTCAGTTTCAGAAAAAATGTCTTGGAAAAATGGAAGATGTTTCCAAATCCGGTGGAAGAACAGTTTTATTCGTTAGTCACAACATGGGTACTGTTAACCAATTATGCAATAAGGCGATTTTATTAAAAAGTGGTAGACTAACAGATATAGGGCAGACGACAGAAATCGTCAGGAAATATCTAAAATCAGGAACAGTTAATGGAAGAATAGAGAAAGATTCTATTTTTGGTACACTTGTTCCTTTTATAGAATTTTTAGAAGTAGGAATTAATGAAACAGGTAGCAATGATATTTCTATATCCCCGTCTTCAGAAATTAAAATAACTGTTAAAGGATATTGCAAAAGTGACTTAGAATATTTTAGGAGTGGCGTAACCATTTTAAAAGACGGCGTAAAGCTTTTTTCGCTCCATGACAATGAAGAACCTGTTCCATTAGAAAAAGGAGCTTTTGTATCTCAGTTCACTATTCCCAAATATTTCCTGAGGCCCGGAGATTACACCCTTTCGATTTTTGGTCATGATAATGGTAATCTTAGAAAAGGAACCGAGTGGATATATGGCAATGAAATTTTGATTTTTTCGATATTGGAAGAATGGGATCCCATTAACGATCCTCATAATGAAGGAATCGTCAACGTGCAACAACTGAGTACGACATGAAGGTTATATATGTAACTACGTATAATTCATGTGACGTTGGAAAATGGTCAGGAACTTCTTATTATATCGGGAAGGCCCTTATGGGTGCCGGTATTGAGGTTCACTTTATAGGCGACCTGAAATCATTGCCCGATAGATATTTAAAATTCCGGGTAATAAACCTGATATATAATAGATTACTTAAAGGAAAGTTTGGCAAATACCAAAGTTTTTATGAACCTAAAAATTTAAAATTTATAGCCAACCAGGTTAAAAGAAGAATTAAAAAAATTGAAGGAGGAATAATTTTTAGTCCTGGAACAATACCAGTTGCTTATTTGAATACTGATAAACCCATTGTAGTTTGGACTGACGCCACATTTGCCGTGATGGAAAATTACTACGAAGAATTTAAGGGTTTAAGCAGACGAACAATAAAAAATTGCAACTTGTATGAAAAAAATGCGCTTAAAAGAAGTTCACTGGCAGTTTACTCATCTGAATGGGCCGCCGATTCTTCAATCAAAGATTATAATATAGATCCATCTAAGATAAAAGTCATTCCTTTTGGACCAAACGTTGGCGCTAACAGAACCATTGATGATATTAAAAAAATTAACAGTCAAAAATCAAAAAATGTTTGTAAACTATTGTTTATAGGTCAAAACTGGGAAAGGAAAGGCGGAGAGGCCTCAGTAAACGTAGCTAAATATCTAAACGAAAATTACATTAAAACAGAATTGACAATTGTTGGATGCGCTCCGCCAGAAACATTCATCATACCCGATTATGTCCATGTTTTGGGTTTTATAAGTAAATCTAACAAGGAAGGTGAAAACCTAATACACAGGTTGTATAGTGAAAATCACTTTTTTATTTTGCCAACTATTGCGGAATGCACACCTATTGTTTTTTCTGAAGCAAATTCTTTTGGGCTGCCTGTCATTACAACAAATACCGGAGGAACCAGTTCCATTATCAAAAGTGATGTTAATGGAAGAATGTTTAATATAGCGAGTGAGATTCGTGTCTGCGCGTCATATATTGCGGGATTTTTTGCAAATTATGATGACTATGAAAAATATTCATTAACCGCCTTTAATGAGTATTCAACCAGGCTTAATTGGGAAATTTCGATCAAAAAATTCATTGCCTATCTACAATTCTTTGAAAAGGCTAATTAACTCTTGCCCGAAATAATACATAATACAAACACATTTGAGAATTCCAAAACTACAAGAGGTTCAAAGGACATTCCAATGCAAAATGCATTGATATTTTCGCCTTCTTTAGATGGCCACAGGCAGGTTTATGTGTTTGTGATTTCCAAAATTTTAGAAGAATTAGGCTTCAATATTACTGTAGCAAGTAATATGCAGGAAAAGATATTTAATTCGTTTTATATTGATAAGTTAAAAAGTAATCACAAGATTACAATTGTAGACACCAGTAAATATAAAGAAGGCGGCTCTAAAATCTCCCTCTCTGAATTCATAAATTTACAAACCATATCTCAAGCCAACCTGACAATTTTTACCGAAGCTGACGATCACATTCCATTATTGACTTTGCAGATTTTTAAACGAAAAGGAAAGCTTAAAGGACAGGTGGTTGGGATTTTTATGCGCCCATTTTATTATTATCGTAAAAGCAACCTGTTAAATAAGCTACGATTTTTAAAACATTTCTCATCACGGTGGAATACGGATAGAGAATTATTTTTTGAATTTTTCCTGAAGCGATTTTCTTTGCTTGATATAGCTTTTTCTCTGGATGAAAATTTTGTAAGTAACCACTCGAATTTTAAATGGCTTCCGGATGTATTCCAGCAATATGCTGAAGTAATTATAAAACCGGATGAAAAATCTGTACAAAGGCTATGGATTGAAAAATTAAAATTATTTCAGGAAAAAAATAAAACCAGATTTTCATTTTTTTATTTTGGAACTGCGCAATTCAGAAGAGGATATGACGTACTTTTAAAACTGGCAGAGGAAACCGGCGGTTGTTTTATCCACTGTGGACTGAGAGATAATGATGCGAATTTTTTTTATGAAACAAGTGAAATCATTTCAAGACTGAAAAATGAGGATCGTTTTTTTGAGACGAATGAATATATTGAAGATCCATTGTGTATAGAATATTTCTTTAGGTCGGTGAGTCACCTGGTACTTCCTTATAGAGACTTTTTGGGCTCAAGCGGTGTCATGTTGCAGGCATTGGAATACGGGATTCCAATTTTGGCTCCTGATACTGGAATTATGGGGCACAGGATCAAAAAATATAATTTGGGAATTACTTATTCAGATTCAGATATTAATTCTTTAGAAACCCAACTTAAACGTTTTAAAGGAATGAATCCTAAATCATTCGAAAAGGACATAGAATCTTACATGAATGTTCAATCCACAGAACAATTAAAAATTGTACTTGCCCAATCATTTGTATCTGAAAATAAAACCTTAAGTCAACCTAGGTTACAAGAAGCATAGTGGGACTTATAAGGCATATATTACCGTATTGTTTTGTACTTTTTTTTCTCTTAAAAGGAAACAAGCAACTGGTGTTTTTATTAGGTATTCCTTTTTTGATGTTTATGAGTAATTCAATTTTTTTTGAAAATGCAAAACCATTTCAGATTCCAGGAAGTTTATCTTACCAGTTACCCTTAATTTGGCTCGTTGTATTATGGATATTTTCAAAAACAATTTCTAATAATAGAGTTAATAAAAAGACAAATTATAACAGATTAAGAGAGATAACTAAGAGCAGGTTCAATGTCACCGATTTTTGCGTTATTGGTCTAACAATAATCACTATAATAGGATTGGTTAGAACTGTTAATACCTATTATCCTATGATCACCGGAGTAGTGAGCGAATTTTTACTTGAGGCTTCTTTATTTTTTGCCTATTTTATAATTAAAAATTGGGTTTCATCTCAAAAAGCTGAAGTTGTTATAGAATTTTTATATAGCCTTGTAGTCATCAACAGTATAGCATCTCTACTTTTTCTCCTGCACCAAGGATTTCATTTCAATATTTATATAGCAGAAGAGTATCTGTCTGAATCTTTTCAAGGGCAGGAAATTACCCGGACTTTCTGGTTTATGCCACAATTTCTTTTCTTTTCTGTTGCTTTCCTTTTAGTGTTTAAAAAAAAATATTCATTCTCTATTGCACTTTTAATAATTAATTTATCAGCGATTATAATCACTTACACGATATCTGCGATAATAATTGCTATGCTAATTATTATACTATATTTTGGGTTAAAAGGGATAAAAAATGGACGATTAGGATCGGCTTTTGGAAATCTGATCAAATATGCAGTATTGGCTATTGCCGGATTATTTATAATGTCGAAGTTGCTGCCGGCCAATATGAACTACCTTTTGTCCAGGGTTACCGAGCACACAGATTCCAAATATATTTTAAAAGAACCCAATGATATGGATGTTCGTTTCTCAAATACAAAACTTGTGATCTCGAAAATAGATCGTGACAAAAGAATGTTGGGCATGGGTTCTATAACTGATGAACAGGTTCCTAAGATGATTGAAATGAAACAAAATACAGCAGACGTAGTCTGGTCAGGAGTTATAGTTTATTGGGGATTCGTAGGATTAGCACTTTTTGCGCTGATTTTTTTGTTTTCCTCCATACAAGCTTTCAATTTTTATATGAAATTTGAGGGCATCACATCGGATTTAGCCCTATTGCTTTTTCTATATATTATTTCTCAGTTCATTGATGGTTTTGATTCCTGGACGTTTTTATCAAATCACGGTATTACGATAGGTCTTTGGTATTTTGCTCTGCTATCGGCATTGCCCCAAATTAATAATAGCTACGAATTTGTTAAAAGCAAGAACACACTCTCACCAATTTATTCCAGGTAAACTTTTGAAAGACACTCATCTGATTACCTTCTTATCGCCAGTTCTTAGGAAATTTCAAAACAATCCTGCATGAAAAGTTTGAGAACAATAGTGGACCGTTTTGGAGTTAAATTTATTGAAAGATTTGGCGGTTTTATCAATCCCTTTCTTTTGGAATTTAAAAAAGAAAATAAACAACTATTAGTCTTTTATTTTCACGGGGTTTTTGAATCTTCTAAACAAAAAGACCTAAATCATATTGATCCTCAAGACAATATGACAACTCAACAATTTGCTGAGTTTATCGATTACTTCCAAAATCATAATTATAAGTTTATTGTACCTGAAGATTTAAACTCAGATCTGGAAGATGGGCCTTATGCAATGATCACATTCGATGATGGCTATTTTAATAATATGCTAGCTGTCGATATTCTGAACAAATACAAAGTGCCTGCGGTCATTTTTATTTCAACAAAAAACATTACGGAAAACAAATCATATTGGTGGGATATTATTTATAAATACAGAACTCGGCAGGGAGTTAGTATGGAAAAAATACGGGATGAACAGAGCTCTCTAAAGGAATTCAAACACGACGTCATAGATGATTATATCTTAAAAAAATTTGGAAAGGAAGCCTTTGTTCCGTGGTCAGACATAGACAGGCCTTTTAATATTGAAGAAATTAAAAACCTTGCTTCAAATCCTTACATCTCAATCGGCAACCATACACATAATCATGCAATTCTTGTGAACTATAACAAAGATGAAATAAAAGAAGAATTAAGTCTTTCTAATAAAATAATTTCTGAGTTAACCAATTCAAAACCGATTTCTATCGCCTTTCCTAAT
>DATCFI010000234.1:0-8237 GCA_036509585.1 Hanamia sp.
CTCAGGGATGTTTTGCAAAGAATCAATACTCACCCCATCAATAAAATAGATGAACTGCTGCCTCATAACTGGAAACCTTTGGGATAAATACTTTATACCGAATTTATAAAGAGGTGTAGTTAGCCGGACGGATACATTGCATATACCATTTTTGAGCAATTGAGGAGGCTTTGCTGGTTTTCCAATTTTTGGGATTAACCGTGAGTTCGCTGCGGTTGCAGACGTGTAGAAGTGAGATCTTAGTTTTTACTAACGTTTTTATTAACACTTGATAAAAGCTGCAGCGTAAGATCAACAATAAAAATAACTAAGAGGCTGTCTCAAATTTGTTTTTGAGACAGCCTCAAATGAGGTCGAAAAAAAACATAATTCAGATTACCGGCCATTTTAAGCAACCGGATCTTAAGGAGTCATTTAATCCCAATACCCAAATTTGGAAATATTATCGGAAATCCCATGAAATGAGAGTACATGGCTTGACTAACTACCACGCCGATTTAATGCCCCTTGTTGAGATATATGTAGGTTCCTTTTTTAGAACTGGTGACAATATCTGGACGACCATCTCCATCCATATCTCTCACTTCCATACTGGTACCACTACCTGCTGTAGAATCAATTAACATGGGTACAAAAGTGGTGCCCTTGGAAGTGCGGGTTTGTTTAAACCAGTACAGTACGGCCGCACCATTGGGATCAGGATCTTTGTCTGCCTCACCATTATGAGCGTAATAGCGTTTACCCGTCACAATATCCTTCAGTCCGTCCCCGTCCATATCCACATAGTCCAAACTATGCAACTGAGAGAAGGCTACTCCTCCGTACTTATCTTTTTCTTCATCGCTACCCATTATCATATGGGGCGTGAAGGTAATGCTGTCACCTTTTTTTATTTGTTCAAACCACGCGAGACCCCAACCATGACTTTCGAGTGCAGTAATTACATCTGCGTGTCCATCTCCGTTTACGTCATCCACAAACATCATACTACCTCCAAGATTTTCTCTGCTGTGGTAGGGATTGAAACTGAATAAATATGGATGATATTTCCAAAGGGGATCACCTTTTAGGGAAGCGGGTTGTTCATACCAGCCGTCTAGTACCACGATGTCTTTTCTGCCGTCACCGTTTATATCGCCTATTCCTATTCCATGTGAATTAGCTTTGTATGTCTTTTCGGAAACAATATGCCAGGTCCATTCGCCTTTCGATTTGTCAAATTCGCTCCATGAAAGTGGACCCACAAATCCACCTTTAAAATTGTCGTAAGCGATCAATACATTTTTATCATCACTAAAAAGCGGGTAAAACTGGGCACTTTCTCCCCCCATCCCAGCACCCAGTGAATGTTCCTTCCATAATTGTCCCTGCTTTCCTTTTCCAGGGTTTTCCAACCAAGTAAAATTTCGCAGACCCATCTGAACTGGAATATCAAGCCAGCCGTCATTGTTTACATCGCAGGGGCGGATTGTATTATCATAATAGGCATATTTATTTGTAGGATAGCTTTCATCACCGTTAGGCCCTATTCGGTAACGGGTGGTAAAGTCTGGCCCCATCCACAAGAAAGGACCGGCAGCTACATCGAGATGACCGTCTTTGTTAAAATCTCCCACAGAAACACCTTCCCCAACGAACACATCTGAAAGAGTGATCTTTTTGAAAGTGATTTGGGCAGAAGCCGGGAAGAAATACAACCCCAGAACCAAGAGAAATATTCCCTTCATAATTATTGAATGTAATTTTTTCATTTTAGAATAAGTTTTGATTTAAATTAACGTGAATTCGATATAAGAGTTCTGTAATTTACTTAGAATAATTAATAAATAATTACAATTACATGATAATGTAAAATAAATAATATGTAAGCATATTTAAGTATATTTATTGTGCAAATAAACTGAAAGTGTAGGGTAGATTGTGTAAACAGGAGTTTAGAGTTTGCACCTTATTTATTAAAATAAGAAATTGTTTCATCAATATTGTTTTTATTATTAAGTGAATAAAGCCCTTTTTATTTCGTGCACAACAAGCCCTCTTTTGTCGCAATTACAAATATTTATGGAGGCAATGAATATACAATGTAACCTCCATGGTGGTCAATTGAAGAATTAGTCCCATTATCTTTTGCCCTTTCTTTTTGCAGACCCCATAATTGTAATGGTGCTGATGCACTAACCACAAGATAATGGTGACCATTTAACTCGTACATGGAGGGAAGAGCAGATGATACCATTGGTAATTTAGCGGACCACAACACCTTTCCGTTATCCGCATCATACCCATAAATCTTCCCATCTGCGGCAGTACAAAATACTATCCCAGTTGAAGTTACAATCATCCCTTTGCGTTGCGAACCTGCAGGTACCCCGGTGTTGCTACCATTACCGCTCTGGCCAAGAGGCACTTTCCATTTAATTGTACCCTTATTTAAATCATAAGAAATAATTTCGCTCCATGGAGGAGGAGGAAGGTAAGGTTGACCCAAACCGTACCCTTCTGAATAATATCGAACAGAGGGTGTGTCATTTATATCTTTGGGATAGGGATCACCGAAACGCCCTCCCCTGTTAACAAGACGTATTTTTTGCTCCCCTGCCGCACCCCCTACAGCAATGGTAAGCTTTGCTGCCGTCAAACTATCGGAAGATGATACTTTACTATCCCCGGAAGAAGAAAATCTTCCATTATTGCCCCTGGTCTTAAGAAAATCGTATATTTTTTTCATATCAACGTCATTAATAGCCGGATTAGCAGGCATATCGCCCTTTCCCCTAGATACCACTTGTTTAAAACTATTAAGATCAAGACGATTACCTATGTTTAGAAGCGAAGGACCTGCTGACCCACTAAAATCTGATCCATGGCATATCATACATGTTCTAACCTGTGCAAAGTTAAATCCTCCTGCACCACCATCTTTCGGAACTGCCCTTTCAATCTCTTGCTGTGTTTGCAATTTCTCATAAATCGATGGGTATGACTGATTTAAAACATACACAATACCTTTTGCAGGATCTGAAGCAGTGTTACCCAAATTAGTGCCCCCGACAGAACCTGGCAATGCAACAGTCTCTCGCTTAAGTGAAAGAGGAGTGTAAAGCCCAATACCTGCTTTAGCAATTCTTTCTTTTTGTACCTTTCTCTGATCGGAGCTTATATATGAATCCCAGGCCTCAAGTTCATCCGCTGTTAAATTATAAGAATCGAAATCGTTAGGTGTTAAAGTTTGACGCGAATAGGGAGGGATCACCGTAGGAAAGGGCTGAGTAGGCCATGACCGCTCCCCGGGAACATCACTCTGCGGCGTAGCACGTTCCTCTATTGGCCAGAGCGGCTCACCAGCAACCCTATCAAAAACAAAAAGAAATCCTTGCTTAGTAGCGACAGCCACTACATCAACTTTTTTACCTCCATGATTTACGGTAACAAGTTGAGGTGCTGTAGTAAGATCATAATCCAATAGGTCATGATGTACTAGTTGGTAATGCCACAACCGCTTACCCGTACGTGCGTCCAGTGCAAGAATACAATCGCTGAACAAATCACTCCCAACACGATCTGCTCCATAGTAATCATAAGTAGGCGATCCTAATGGGAAATAGGCAATTCCCCGCTTTCTGTCAATAGATATCTCTCCCCAACAATTTACTCCCCCAACATACTTGTAGGCATCCTTAGGCCAGGTGTCATAACCGTACTCACCCGGATGTGGAACCGTATGAAAAGTCCACACCAATTTGCCCGAAACAACATCAAAGGCACGAAGATCTCCGGGAGCGGATAACCAAGCTTCTCCAGGAAATGATCCCAAAATAATCAAATTTTCAAAAATTTGTCCAGGAGTACGAGATTGAATAAGAGCCACAGTTTTTGGGTCCCGCCCTAACCCTTGTCTAAGATCAACAACTCCATTATTACCAAAATCCAAAAGAGACTTTCCCGTCTGAGCATCTATTTCCTCAAGATAGTCATCTTTCTGAAAAATTAATCGGCGATCCTTTCTATCTGCACTTTCCCAATAGTTAATACCTCTCCAAGCAATGTCTTGTAAATTAGAATGGATCCATATCTCATTCCCATTTCTCGCATCAAGAGCAACAAGAGAATTATTTCTTGCCAAAACATACATAACTGTATCCACTACTATGGGATTAAAATTATACGTCTTACTGTCTCTCGTTGGATAGAACCACGCTTCCTTCAACTGATGAACATTTGATTTAGTAATATCATCAAGTACCACGTACTTTGATTGATCCGGGCCGCCTCCATAATTTTCCCAAGTTGTATGTTGATCAAATTTGTCATTTACTCCTGTATTACACCCTGTACACACCATTAATAATAATGCCATGCCCAAGCTAATCAGTGTAATTTTTTCAAATAAATTCAATACTGACATCGAACAGAACCTAAAAGTATTATACATCAATAAGTATTTGAAGTAAAATAGAAAATTAATTGAATCTTAATAAACACAACAATAATCCTAACCTCCCAAGGCAAAAGCTAAAAATACTTCTCATTTTCGAACAAAAACCTAAAGAACTTTCTCATCAACCTACCCTTAGTTAGTACGCAAGATTTTGTTTAAGCAGAAAACGCCAGCCTTATCCTGTGGTGATTAGAAATTCGATCGCTGCCGCCTGGCATTTAGTAACGAATCCATATTGTCGAATTCATCAGGCACAGCCTTTATTAGTTGTAATTGTTTCGCATTCGACTTTACGCCATCTTTCGGTACTTCAATGCCTGCCGCCCACACAATTGCGTTCAATAAAAACCGCCGGTAATTATTATTAAGGAGCGCAGAGTGATAATCCATACCACCATAGATCAGACCGCGGGCCTTTCCATCTTCATAGGCCCAGGTAATGCATGTGGAGGCTATCGCACCTTGGTTTGTTTTTGGCGCTTCACCCATTAACAAATCAGTACGATGAGGATCCTCTGGAATTACCATAAACTTCGAAAATATTTCGTCCTTATAAGTCCAGGGGCCAACGCCACGCATAATAGGATGTTTTTTACCGGATTGAATAGGCGTTACCGTCCACATTCCCAGTGGATTATGCGAATACCCCTCTACGAAACCTCCGCCAAACCAACTTCTATATAGATTAGCTGCCTTATAATTTGTGGCGGCGCTTGCCCAATGAAGAATAACAATTCCCATACCTGCCTTATGAAGGCTGTCCACCTGATCTAAATACCGCACCACGTCTCTATCGTAACTTCTCTTATTATCCCCACTTGGTGGAAACAAGGGGTGTGTACGGTCCTTGCTGCTCCCTTCAGCACTGCTCTCAATCACAATCGCTGCCACATCTTTCATGTCATTGATATCAAGTTCTGATCTTTTATATATAAATCGTGTCACAATCTTTACACCTGTAATATTGCTAACGCTATCCAGGCAATGTTGCAGAACAAGAAGGTCTTTCTCCGTTTCGTGCCGGGAAGGCCCCGCATGGTCTTTGGGGCCAGCCATAAAATAGATCACTTTCGTTGGCGTTTTTTTCTGGGCCCAAACCCCGGTTAAGAAAAAACATGTCATCAAACCAACAATGATAACTTTTCCTCTATTTTTAATTTTCATAACCTATAGTTTTATTTTATGATTAGCTATTTCTTTTCCGGAAGGGCAAATACAATATATCCTCTTGGAACATCTTCATCTTTTTTTGTTTTATCTTTAAGTCTGCTCGTAGAACAAATAACCAGGTATTGTCTCCCGTTGGCTTCATACATGGCAGGCATACCTCCTGGACTCGTACGCCCGAGGTCGTATGTCCAAAGAACGTTTCCGTTATCTGCGTCATATGCATACACCCTGCCGTCACCGGCAGTAGCAAATACCAGCCCCGTAGCCGTCACCACCATCCCTTTATGTGCTGAACCATGTGGAGATCCAAGACCTTTACCGCCTGGAAAATCATGATCATCATTACCTAACGGAACTTTCCATTTTATGGTACCCTTATTAAGATCATAAGCAACAATCCATGACCATGCTGGTGTCAGAATATCAGCGGCGTCTTCACCCCAGTTATGTGCTTCCATGTAAATCGATTTAGGGCCTGCATAGTCAGCTGGGTAGCCAACATCTTTTTTTGGGGGGAAAGGCGGAACAGGTACGCTGCCGGAATCTACAACCGGACCTCGAGGAACGTTACTAACATCAGCATCAGCCTCTCCATTCACGAACCCGCCTCGCATTAAAAAGGAATATAAACTGGTAATCGTGGAATCGTCAAGATGCGGCATTGGAGGCATTCTTCCCTTACCGCTATTAATAATCTGTCTAAATGCGTCAGGTGTTACTCCATCATCCCTAAGGTTCAGCAGGCTTACACCCATGCCGGGTAATCCTTTTTTATCTGCGCCATGGCAAGATTGGCAGTGTAGCGTGTACACACCCTGGGCTTTTGCCAAGCGGTCACCCGACAGTCCAAATTTCGGCCTGTTCGGGTCCCTTATCATTAACCGATAAATGGAACCCGCTTCTTTGGTTTGAATGTAGACGATTCCTTTTTCGGGGTCAGCAGCAGTGTTGCCGAAATTTGCGCCACCTGTCGATCCTGGCATGGCAATCGTTTCATATTTATCGGAAAGTGATTGGAATAATCCAACCTTAGCCGCATTTATTCTTTGGATTATTTTTGCTTTCTTAGCCGAATCGTAATAAGGATTAAGATCATCCACCGTTACCGTCTGTCTATTAAAGGGAGGCACGACAGTAGGAAACGGTTGGGTAGGCCAGGATTCTTCATTCGGCATTTCGCTTTTAGGGACAGGCCTTTCTACAATCGGCCACAAGGGTTCACCGGTAACACGATTAAATACATATAAAAATCCTGTTTTGCCGGCTACGGCAACTGCATCTACCGCTTTTCCATCGTGCTGAACCGTTATAAGTTGGGGCGCTGCAGTCAGATCATAGTCCCATAAATCGTGATGCACCGTTTGAAAATACCACAGGCGTTTACCGGTATGGGCGTCAAGAGCAAGGATACAATCTCCATACAAACCGATTCCATGCCGGTCAGCGCCATCGTAATCATAAGTAGGCGAACCCAAAGGGAAATAGGCGATACCTCTCTTTTCATCCACTGATATTTCTCCCCATGCATTGGCAGCTCCTGAATATTTATAAGCTTCTTTTGGCCAGGTATCATATCCATATTCACCTGGAAGAGGAATCGTATGAAAGACCCAAGCCATTTTGCCGGTGATCACACTATACGCCCTTAGGTCTCCCGGGCCGACAAATGGGTCTTCCCCGGGAGCTGAACCTACTAAAATAAGATCTTCAAAAACTTTCCCGGGTGTAGTAGATGTCATCCTGCCCAATGTTTCCGGGTCACGACTTACCCCTAACCTCATATCGGTATACCCTTTGCCGGTTGCACCAAAATCCATAATTGATTTTCCTGTATTAGCATCAATGGCCTGCATGGTATTATTCAGGAAAATGATAAGCCGTTTTTGTTTTTTGTCTTTACTCTGCCAAAAATTAACACCCCTGGTAATGATTCCCCTCAGACCCTTATGAATCCAAATTTCTTTACCAGTCGTGGCGTCAATAGCTATAAGTGAACTATTTCTCCCAAGTACATACATCACGTTCTCAACAATAATGGGATTGAAAAGGTATCCCGCCTTATCATAAGTCGGAACGACAAACTGAACCTGCAACTGATCGACATTGGATTTTGTGATTTGATTAAAATCCACAAATTTGGAATTATCAGGACCTCCACCATAATCATTCCATCCCTTGTCCTGCTTTTTTGATATCGATTCTGGTGATTCGCCACAACCAATAAGCAATATCAGTATGCCGATAAATGATAAAACAGAAAGCAAAGAAGTCTTGTTTTTAAAAGTTAAATGTGTCATATAAAGCTGAGTTTTTGTGTGAATTTTATTTTCTCAAACATCCTGAACCTGTAAAAACTAAATTGAATGCAAAAAATAGTGCTTTTAATTTTGTTTTCGTGTTCCAGGACATTGTATTTATTTTTTTAATTAAAATCATGATTTTTTTATTATTTCAAAAGCAGCGTATAGATCTTTCCTTTTTCGGCGGGTACATCGTAAACAAATGTTTCTTTCAAATCCGGTAGTGTTATTGTTGCTTTGTCTGAAATGATGGGCGTAGCTATCTTTTCCGTTTTATAAAATGGATTGATGTTATCTCCCACAGCTTTCTTCAAGCTGCTACCATTGCT
>DATCFI010000235.1:0-21454 GCA_036509585.1 Hanamia sp.
CTCAGGGATGTTTTGCAAAGAATCAATACTCACCCCATCAATAAAATAGATGAACTGCTGCCTCATAACTGGAAACCTTTGGGATAAATACTTTATACCGAATTTATAAAGAGGTGTAGTTAGCCGGACGGATACATTGCAATACCTTAATTACATAGAAAATTTCAATTGTTGTCGTTTTATCAAAAGACTCAAAACGTATTTTCAAAAATCAATTTAGGCAGAGAAAACCACAATTAGAAAAATACTATTTTAATTTCATCGAACTTTAGATACACCGGTAGAAAACGCCTTCGAAAAAAGACTATGAATAAAATAATCAATGTAGGCCTAACAGATTTCGGAGCGGGGAGCACGAAGACAGTGAGCAAGGAAATTATGCAGATTTTTATTTTTTACACCTTGCGACTGCATGCAACGAAAATAAATACCCATCCAAGGATAAAACACAATCCACCTAAAGGAGTAAATGCACCAATCCAATTATAGCCTGTATTTCCCGAAGCTATAGTTGCAGTCAAAATATACAGGGAACCACTGAATAATATAATTCCTATAGTAAATAACCTGCCCGACCATAGCATTAATTTGGAGGGAAATTCCTTATACAATATTCCTACGGCCATTAAAGCAAATACGTGATAGAACTGATACTTTACAGCTGTTTCAAAAATTTCCAAAGCATTATCTGAAATATTTCCTCTTAACTGATGCGCGGCGAAAGCGCCAATGGCTACTGAAAGCGCCCCAAATATGGCTGCTGTTTTTATAAATCCTTTATGCATGGTGTACAGTCCTCGTTTTGTATTTATTGCCAGGTTCGCTAACCGCAGGATCATCCCCGTTTTTTTCCAAGTCGTTTTTTTTTGATGTAATTTTTGAGGGTAATTCCTCAAATAAAAATTTCAACGATTCTTCAGTGAGATTATTTACGTCCAGAATATGACCAGCCTTTAAATACACAGGCCCGCGTTCTTTCAGTTTCTTTTGAATAAAAAATAATAATTCAGATGTATTCACTTCTTTCAACAGTGGCCTTTTGGACGTTTCGTCCATCACACGGTGTAAAATGTAGTCGGGGGACGCCTGCAGATAGATTACATTCCCATTCTTTTTCATCCATTCCAGGTTGTCGAAAAAACAGGGCGTGCCGCCGCCGCATGAGACCAGGCATTTCTTTTTTTTGAGAAATTTCTGAAGATGGTATCGCTCCAACTCACGAAATTTTTCTTCTCCGTATTTTTCAAATATCTCTTCAACCGACATCTTAAATGCTTTCTCGATCTCAATGTCCAGGTCATAAAAAGTGTAGCCATTCTTAAGAGCCCATATATGCCCCCAATGCGATTTGCCGCTACCCATAAAACCAATTAAAAAAATATTTTGTTTCAAAGTCACGTTATTTAATTTCTAAGCTTGGATCGTTCGTTCCTCTGCTTTTTTAAATTGTATAAAATTAATGAATTGCATTTAATAAACGATCAACAGGTGTCAATAAAAATTAAATACACATCAATTTGTCAAATAGCTAACCCGGCAAAATTGCTTGTTTGCCCCTGCTCGTTTGCACATTGACAATGCAGTTCAGAATTACTTTTCGTCCGTAATGATAGCGGTCACTTCAATTTCTATCAACAACTCTTCATCTATTAGTCTGCTTACCTCTACCATCGTTGTAGCAGGTTTTATATTTTTGAAAAAATGCGCATGCGCTTTTCCCGCTTCCTCCCAATCAGCGATATTGGTAACGTATATGCGTGTACGAACCACATCGCCCAGGCTGCTTCCTGCTTCAACCAGTATTTTTTCAATTTTTTGAAAGATAAAAAAAGCCTGTTCATACAAATTACCTTTACCAACAACCCTGTCGCCATCCACTGCAGTTGTTCCGGATATTTCAATAACATTTCCTACTTTAACGGCGCGTGAATATCCCACCTTGTTTTCCCATGGCGAGCCCGAACTATACAATTGTTTTTTATTTTTCATTTTTGATTTTATTTATTTCAGTGTTAATTTTTTGATTCCATTCCGTTTGCTTCTGCACATTTATACTATTATTCGTCTCCAGGTCATATTGATGTTGCATGGATGTATTGTAGTCGTTCACTTTATCAAAAATGGTATTCAGCAATTGACTAACATTTTCAATAGTAAAGTGCGCTTTTTTTATTTCTTCCATTAGCTTTTCCGCGCTAAGACGAGTGATATCAAAATGATGCTGTTCATGCTCCAAGTGATAGGCGGAATTGATACCAGGCTTTTTCCATGATTCTGATTTAATAAAGAACGTAAAAATTCCGACTTCAATATCCATATTCCCATCATCCTCACTGATTGAAGAACCATACGAAAAACCCGAAGCAGTTACCGCCCCCCACGGAGCGCCAGGCTCTGGTTTTCCCAGAAAATCATCCCATTTTAGTTTTCTGTTAAAATCGTAAAAGATCGTATCAGATGCTTCCTTTGCCTTTCTATCGTTTATAAAAACATGGACGGATACTTTTTGGGCAATTAAAGGAACCGAAAAAAAAGTAAGAAAAAAGAGGACAATGAAATGATTCGAACGTAGCATGTTTTTTTATTGAGCGAATTTCAATTTTTAATTATTATGATTTGAGCATGGCCTTATTTTTAACAGGAATTATACAGATCAATCTCACAAGTACTTTGAGACGCTATTAAAAATAAAAAGTCCCGGCATTTGTTGCTTCACTGGATTCGGGCGTACTTTAATACCAAAATACTTTCATCTTCAAAAACTCATAGTTTGTTTATATTTACATTGTTGAAAACAAATCCAAGCGAACGTTATGTGTATTCCTAAAACTACAGATGAAGCTAAACGAATCAGTGAGTTAGAGGAATATAATATTCTTGATACACTTACCGAGAAAGAATATGAAGACATTACTTATATTGCTTCTGTCATTTGTGACGTTCCTATAGCCCTGATTTCGTTTGTAGATAAAGACCGGCAATGGTATAAATCTCACCTGGGCGTTCTTGATTCAGAAACACCAAGAGAATATTCATTTTGTTCGCAGGCTATTAAATCCAACGATGCAATTATGATTGTTGAGGACTCAAGAGAGGATAAGAGGTTTCAAAATAATCCGCTGGTGACGGGCAATCCAAATATCGTTTTCTACGCTGGTGTTCCGCTGGTCAATCATGCAGGCTTCGGGCTAGGTACCGTATGCGTTATAGATCGAAAAAAAAGAACGTTGACAGAACACCAGGTAAAAGCATTGAAAGTACTTTCAGGCCAGGTAATGAATCTTCTTGAATTGAGAAAAGTAAATTATCAGTTGGAACAATTAAAACGGGTGCTGGAAGCCCAGAATAAAGAACTTGAAGAATTCGCAATGATCGTTTCTCACGATATCAAATCCCCTCTTACCACCGTTTTGCTAGCCAATAAAATGATTGGAAGCCAGTTTCAGCGAGAACTCGGCAACGAGGGCAAAAAATTACTGAACTACAGCAATAACTCAGTGGAGAAAATAAAATCCCTGCTAGATGGTATTCTTTCCTATTACAAAAATGAGCAACATTCAAGCACATACGAAAGCATTCATCTCGCCTCATTTTTTAAGAATATCGAAAATGCGATTTCCACGCAGAAGAAATACCAACTAATTTACCAGGGCAATGAGGAAGATAACCTGTTCTTTAATGAGACACAGTTGGAACAAATTTTCCTTAACCTGATTAGCAATAGTATCCGATATAATGATAATGATATGCCTATCATTAAGATTGAATTTCATGATCAGAAAAAATATTACGAGTTTATCTATTCTGACAATGGGATTGGTATTGCAAAAGAAAACTTTGATCGCATATTCAAGCTCTTCACTACTGTTGCAGAAACAGACAGGTCTGGCTTCAAAGGCTCGGGTATCGGCTTGGCAACTATTAAAAAAATTGTAGAGAGCTCCGGTGGAACTATCCGGCTGAATTCAACATTAGGAGAAGGCACTCAATTTATATTTACACTAAAGAAAATTACCAAACCGCAGTAAACCAAAATCCGGAAATTAATTTATTTACTGGTTTATCCAAAAACTGCGAATCTGCTATTCACACATGTTACGTAAAATTAAAATTATACATTTAAACCTTTTAGTTATTCTGCTACTGCTCTGCGGTCTTCAAAGCTGTGCTCAAAATAATATTGATGAGCCGTATTACAAGTTTGCATTTGAAGCCGGCGCCAATTATTCTACCATGAATTTCAGCAAGGGAGTTCCGGCGCCAGCCACTCCGATTGAAAATTCGTGGAAGCCTGGAATATCAGCAGGAATATTTTTTAAAATTCCGTTAAGCAGCAATCTATTTTTACAACCCGGTTATTTTTATATTCATAGAAATGGCACTGACAAAAGCGTTAATACTTATTACTCGTTAGATTATTTTTCGTTCCCGTTGTTAATAAAATATAAAATATCCAGATTAATTGATGTGGTTGCAGGGCCTCAGGCAGATTTATTAATCCATGCCAATTCTTTTTATAACGACATCAAAACAGATATCACCCATGATACAGAAGAACGAGGTATTGGCGCAACGGCAGGTTTCAACATTCACTTTTTAAAATCGCTTTATATTTCCGGAAGATACATGCAAGGGCTAAACCATATTGGTATCGGACAGCGGTCAGATCCTAAGGAATTTAAGTACCAGGAAGCAAGCCTGTTGATAGGCTTTTCTTTTTAGCCATTTGCCAAGAAACTTAAGTTATTCACGTCGGTTCTTTTCAAATCCTTGAATAGGTGATTTTTCTTTAAAAAATCAATAGCTTCGTTTTCATTTATCATTTAAAAAATTAAGCCATGAATTCACGTCGCGACTTTTTACAAAAAATCACTGCAGCTACGATTGCATTTCCATTTTTAAAAATGGCTGCTAACGCAAGTACATCTATGAATCAAAAACCTTACGATGGCCCTGTGCTAAGGGTTGCCATTATGGGGTTGGGAAGTTACGGAACACGCGTAGCCGAAGCCATGCAGACTTGCACCAAAGCAAAATTAGTCGGCGTTATCAGCGGCACACCATCCAAAATAACAGCATGGCAAAGCAAATATGGCATCCCTGAAAAAAATTGCTACAACTATGAAAATTTTGACAACATTAGAAATAATCCGGACATAGATGCTGTGTATGTGATCACACCGAATGCGCTGCATCATGATTCAGTAATTCGTGTCGCAAAGGCAGGCAAGCAGGTGATCTGTGAAAAGCCAATGTCCATCAACGCCTCGCAGGGACAAGAGATGATAGACGCCTGCAAAAAGGCAAAAGTAAAATTATTGGTGGGTTATCGAATGCATTTTGAGCCACATACGCTGGAAATTATCCGCATGAGAAATGAAGGTAATTTTGGAAAGGTTTTGTTTTTCCAGGGATTAAGTGGTTTCATCATTGGCGACCCCAACCAATGGAGACTGAACAAAAAGCTTTCAGGGGGAGGCTCGATGATGGACATTGGAATATATTCGATCAATGGTTCCCGTTATATGATTGGGGAAGATCCAATATGGGTTACGGCACAGGAAACCAAGAATAATCCTGTAAAATTTAAAGAAGGCGTTGACGAAACCATCCAGTTTCAATTGGGCTTTCCGGGCGGAGCGGTTGCATCGTGCCTCTCTACTTATAGCATGAATAACCTGGATCGCTTTTTTCTGAACGGCACCAATGGTTTTGCAGAATTAAACCCCGCAACTGGTTATGGCCCTATCCTGGGGCGTACCAACAAAGGGCCACTGATAGCGCCCGTAGTAACAGAGCAAACAGTGCAAATGGATGAAATGGCAGACATTATTTTGCATGATAAAAAGCCAATCGTGGCAGTTGATGGCGAAGAAGCATTAAAAGACTTAAAAATTATTGATGCAATTTATAAGGCGGTAAAAAAGCCTGGTAAAATAGAATTGAGTTTGTGAACCACGATGAATACATAACAAACAAAATAGAAATACTGGTTATTCCTTGATTTACTGTAATTGATTTCTGAAATTGGAAACATTTTATCTTCAAAAAGAGTATAAATTTTTTCCTTATCAAACGTAAATTAAATTTGATCAGAACCAACTATGCTCTGTATTCATCATCATTCTGTTGATCCCAATTTCAATATTGCTACGGACGAATATATTTTTAAGCACATCAAAGAAGATTGTTTCATGCTATGGCAAAATGATAATGCCATTATTGTAGGAAAACATCAAAATACGCTGGCCGAAATAAATATTGACTATGTAAAACAACATGGCATTAAAGTAGTGAGGCGGCTCTCAGGCGGTGGTGCTGTTTATCATGATATGGGCAACCTGAACTATTCATTTACCAGGACCGGTGAAAATTCCGAAATGGTTGATTTCAAAAAATACACTTTACCTATCCTGGAAGTATTACAAGGGCTCGGAGTAGATGAAAGATTTGAAGGAAGAAATGATCTCACCATTGGCGGCCTCAAATTCTCAGGAAATGCTGAACATATTTTCAAAAATAAAGTGCTGCATCACGGCACCTTATTATTTACCTCAGAAATGAAAAGCGTTGCCGGTACATTAAAAATAAAGCCGATAAAATATTCCGACAAAGCCGTAAAGTCAGTAGAATGATATCGGAAAAGTTTTTAATCAATACCAAATTGGCAGCTACTTTCACAAGATGACTGCAGATGATCTATTAAGCGCGATGTTCTAGTTTGACGAAAAACTCAACACAAATTTTAGAATCAAAAAAAATATATTTATAAATATTTTACCGCCTTCATCTCATAATCACATCAAAAAATCAACAACAAAAAATTGCCTGCTCATTTTCTTCACATTGCTGTTTTTCATTTTTAGTTTTTTCTCCACTCACTGATTTCAGTTTTGATTTCCAGGATCTGGATTCTACGAGGAAGGAATAGTTTATTGGTTGATTGGTTGATAGCGGTCGGCACCGAAGGTCAGGCCGCGGTTGCAAGTGAAATCAGTTCTTGAAAATCCAAGGAAAGCCTCCTCCCAACCCTTCTCCGAAGGAGAAGGACACGCTCTATTAAAAACGCACGAAACTAACAATCACGGCGACAAAAACTTAAAATTAAAATCCAGAATATTTATTTGTTTACTATACCATATATTTAGATCGAAAAAAGCATTCAGGAGAAATAGCATGATTCGTGGCAGCAAGCCTCATCCCAAACCTTCTCCGAAGGAGAAGGACACGCCCTATTAAAAAATTAATTTTAATCCGTGACAAAAAAAATAAAACGAAACCATTTCATAAAACTTTCTTTACTGGGCACTGCAGGAATATATCTCAATTCATGCGGTGTAGGAAATAACAAATCCAATAAAGAAACTAAAGTAACAACAGACTCCATCCCAAAAGATACGACGCCCATAAAACCTCCTGTAAAAATTGTTGAGCCAACTTTTAAATTATATAAAAAAGGAGATGTACAATATGATGTTTTAAGGAAAGGATTTAATAAGCGCATCGACAGCTATCCTGAGGCGATGGCGCAATGTACCACAACAGAAGAAGCAGCCCAGGCGGTAGTTTATGGCATTCAAAACAAATTGCCTGTCAGCATAAAGAGCGGCGGTCATTCTTTCGAAGGATTTTCATATAATAATAGTAGCCTGGTAATAGACCTTTCCCGCATGAACAAAGTGACCTGGGAAGATGGAAATACCATATCCGTAGATCCCGGATGCAAGCTTTCCCAATTGTATGATGCCATTCTTCCAAAGAATAAATTATTACCTGCAGGATCTTGTGGCGGCGTAGGTATTGGCGGATTAACACTTGGCGGCGGCTATGGACTATTCAGCAGAAAATATGGATTAACATGTGATAGCTTACAAGAAGTTACGATGGTAGATGGTAAAGGGAATATTATTAATTCTAAAGACGATCCTGAATTATTATGGGCCTGCAAAGGTGGCGGCAATGGAAATTTTGGTGTAATCACATCTATGAAATTTTCACTAAACGATGCGCCTGATGTTTTACATAGTTATCGTTTTAGAATAAAAAGTGCGGATACCGAACGAGCGGGAGATGTGCTGGAAAAATGGTTTGACATTACTGCAAACCTGCCTCTCCCCTGCTTTTCCGCTTACGTGCTTAATGGAAAATCATTGTATATTTTGTTAACCAACTGCGACGTAAAAAACGTGGATATCACAAAAGTCGTGAGTGATTTATCAGCTTTAGTGGATCACACTTCCATCGGACAATCAACTCCGTTATCAAAGGCAGTTAAAGTTTTTTATGGTGAAAAAAATCCGGTCTATTTTAAGAACGCCTCTGCGGGTTTGTATAAAAATTATGATGACATAAAAGATTGTATTGGAAATGTGTTGGAAACAGTTACGTCCACACCCGGCATGATTTACCAGGTAAACACGCTTGGCGGAAAAATAAATGATGCAACTTTCACGGCTCAATCTTCTTATGCGCATCGTGGACAAAATTACTTATCAGAATTGCAAACGTACTGGCAGCAACCATCACAAGCGGACAAGATGATAAAAACTTTTGAGGAAGTACAGCAACTATTTTATGCCGGCGGCGTCAGGCAGCAGTATAGAAATTATCCTGACATTAATTTAAAAAACTGGGCAAGCGCCTACTACGGAGAAAATTATAGCCGATTACAAAAAGTAAAAATGAAATACGATCCTGAAAATATTTTTCGGTATGAACAGAGTATTGCCAGGAAATAAAAAATAAAAAATGGAAAAGGAAAAGGCACTAATTTCTTTCCTGCTCATTCTACAAAAAACCCTGTAAAGGCGTAATACATCAACATTGGCGAAGCCCATTGAAAAAGAAGTAATGCCTTTCCAACAGTGACCGAAACAATTATTAAGATTTCTGTTTGTGATCAGTAACGCTATGCAAGTTCTCCTGTCCTCTGCGGAGAAGCAATAATCTTTCTTCCGATCAACAACACCACAAAACTACTGATCGCGCAAACACACATTACAGCGGCCATTGGCATAGAAGTGCCATCATTAAAAACACTTACCAATGCAGTAGAAACAGCACCAAAACCAAGTTGTATCGCACCCATCAAAGCAGAGGCTGCTCCCGCGTTTTTGCTAAACGGAGCCAGGCACAGTGCGGACGAATTAGGAAATGCAAAACCCTGTGTACTCAGAAAAATCCAAATCAAAAATATAGTGGAGAACAGTCCGAGAACGTGAAACCAGGTCCCGAGGACCAAAGCCATTCCCGCCATTGACTGACAAAATAAAGTAGCCCTGATAATTTGTTCGCTCGAATATTTTCTTAGCAAAATGGTATTGGCCTGGCTGGCGCCAATAAGCCCCATCGCCACAAACGCGAATATCCATCCATACTGCTTTTCAGACACCTGGTATAAATCCATAAATACAAAAGGTGAGCCCGCGACGTATGCATATAAGCCTGAAGAAGCAATCGCTCCGGCAAAAGCATACGTATAAAATTGAGGCACTTTCGCTACTTCCAAAAAACCATTTATGATAGGCCGGGGAAGTAAAGAAAGAGAAAGATTTGGTGGTCTGCCTTCAGGTAATTTAAAATACACCAGCACCAGCGTAACGGCAGCCAGTCCCGTCAAAATAAAAAATATGGATTGCCATCCAAATAAAGCAGTCATATATCCGCCCAGCGTTGGAGCGATGATAGGTGAAATGGCCAACACCAGCATCAGCAAAGAAAATATTTTTGCATTCTCGCTTACCGGAAAAATATCTCTCACCAGCGCTCTTGAAGCCACCATCCCCGCGCACGAACCCAGCGCCTGTAAAAACCTGATCCCAATTAATGCATTAGCTGTAGGTGCATAAGCGCAGGCAAACGACGTAACCAAATACACTACCAGCCCAATATACAGCGGTTTCTTCCTTCCAAACTTATCCAGCAATGGCCCATAAATCATTTGACCAACAGATATGCCGATAAAAAAACTGGTGATAGAAAGCGTGATGTGCGCAATAGTTGTATGAAGGTCCCTGGCTATATCCGGGAACCCCGGCAAATACATATCAATAGAAAATGCGCCCATAGCCGAAAGCAGACCAAGCGTAAATATGGTATAAAATCTTTCACTTCCCTTCATAGACACACAAAGATAATTCTATAACGATTACAGCAGTATTGTGTGGATTCTTTCCTGAATGTTTCCTCTTTTTCACCGCAACTATTTTTTTGCTATGTGCCCGGCCGGATCTTTTAAAAAATCTTCTTTACACTCTTTAGAACAAAAGCCATAAATTTTCCCTTGATAATGTGCGGTATCTTCTACACCAGCTGACAGCGGCATTCCACAGCCTAAATCTTTTGAAGATGCAAAATCTATTCCCGCGAATTTGTTGACAGGCGCTGCGGTGCTTACAGAATCTTTGGTATTGTCAACTGTAGTTTGTTGTTGAGTGTGACTGTTACAGGCAGCTAAAAAAATTGGAATAACGAGTATTTTTTTCATGATGAGATTGTGATTTTTGAAAGTGCTTTCTTCGTTAGAAACTTGCATGAAGGTAAATAGAAAACGCTATTATTTATTTGTCTGCTGTAATCAGCTATGGCAGCGGTTCATAGCTTATTCTTATTCCCTGATCGATCTATTGTCGCCGGTTTCACCTGCTGCTATTCATCGCCATCTGCCTCGAATAAATCACCTTGAATTTCCTGCAGAATGTCCAGGCTGTCCTCTTTTATCTCTTCCTCAATTTTAGCAATCGTTTCGGGCGAAGGCAGTTCCTGTACTTTGCGTAATTGTCTTTCGATGGCCCTGCTTTGTACACCGGCTTTGTCGATGGTATTGGTAGCCTCCTGTAATTTCTTTTTTGTCTTTTCTAAAATGACTCCAAATTGATTGAATTCTGTTTTTACGGCACTTAACAAATCCCAAACCTCACTGCTGCGCTTTTCGATGGCCAATGTTCTGAAACCCATTTGCAGGCTGCTCAGCAAAGCGCTTAATGTAGTAGGGCCGGTGATGATGATTTTATAATCCTTTTGCAGCAATTCAAATAAACCGGGCGTTCTTAATACTTCTGCATATAAACTTTCAAAAGGCAAAAACATAATTCCATATTCCATCGTGTTTGGCGGGTCAACATATTTCTCCTTAATATCTTTTGCATTTTTGATGATACTATTTTTAAATGCTTTTCTTAGTAAATCTAATTTTTCAGGGTCTCCATCATCATAAGCGTCCACCAAGGCTTCATAATCTTCTTTTGGAAATTTAGAATCAACAGGCAACCACAATGTATTTTCCAGGTTATTATTGTTCGGCATTTTGATTGCAAACTCTACCACTGCGCCGCTACCCGGTTTCGTCTTTACATTTTTTTCGTATTGTTCGTTGGTAAGCAGGTCTTCGAGAATATTTGCCAATTGATATTCTCCCATAATACCTCTTGACTTTACGTTCGTCATCACTTTCTTTAAGTCTCCGACATTCGTTGCGAGGCTTTGCATCTCTCCCAATCCCTTATGAACCTGTTCCAGCCGTTCACTAATCACCGTAAACGATTCATTGAATCTTTTTTCGAGCGTAGTTTGTAATTTCTCGTCAACCGTATTGCGCATTTCTTCCAGTTTCTTTATGTTTTCTTCCTGGAGTGTTTGCAATTTTTTTTCAACGGTCTCTCTTATTTTTTCAAGTTTGGTTTCTGTATCATTTTTTAACTGGTCTTGTTTATTAAAAAGATCATTAAATTTTTGACGTTGCGTTTCATTAAAATCTTTCAAGGAGTTACTTAATTCTTCACGTGTGTTTCTTGCGCCACGTTGAATCTCATCGCGGTTATTAGAAAATTCACTTCTCATCAAAGGATCAATTCTTGCGATTTCTGTATTCACTTTATTAATTTCTGTTTTAAGTTCACCAGAATTGTTGCCTGATTTTTTTGTAAAGGTGAGGATGAGATTTACGATTAGCAAGAGCAGGATTACGAGCAATAAAATTTCTATGAGTGTCATATAACGCGTGTGTGAAATGAGGCGCATCAAAACCGATAACAAAACAAGAGATGAAGGTAAATACAAAAAGCTAAAATTTGTTCGTCTGCTGGAATCCTTGCTGACTGCTCATTGTTAGCACTTCAGTAAGGCTCCTATAAATAACAATGTTAGTTGCTGGTTGATTCATTCTAAAATTGGTTGCTTAAATAAAATTTTCAATTGTTTTACAATTCCAAAACTTTGAAATCCAAGATAATTCAATGACTTTAAACCTTCTTGTAAATCTTCTATATTGGAATAAAGGGAACCTGGTATCTTTCTGTTCGTTATCTTGTCCTTCACTAAATAAAGAGCCTTATATTGAACATGCGTCTTACTGTTTTTTTCAACGGTTTGAATATATCCATCAAAGTCGCTAAAGAAATAAGTTTTTGTGTTTTTAGTAAAAATATTTTCAAAAGAAATCGTGTTTTTTTCAGTGTCAATTGTAATTATTGTCGCGTTTTTTTTCAACCATACAGAAATATATAAAAGAAACCCAGATATTATTACCAGGCCGATAATTACGTCTCTATGAATTTCCCCTCTTTGAAAATTTGTAAAGCGGCTATATACATAATACAATTCTCCAACCCATAAAAGAATTATCATGCTGAGTAGGATCCAAAAAGCCGGAATCGCGGTATGTTGAAATTTTGATTGTATCATTTATTTCAGAGGTCTTTTGATTTCGTCTAACGTTTAAGGCGATGGCCTGGCATTCAATGTATGTTTCGCCCGGAGATCTGCCGACCCGATAGCTATCGGTTGAAAAACCAAAGCCGAAGGTAAATACAAAAAGCCGATATTTGTTCGTCTGCTGGAACTATTGCTGATAGCGAACTACAGCCGATTGTTATTCCTTCAGGCAGACTATTGCCAAACCTAATGTAAGCAGCATACCTTACTGGAACTTTTCTTTCACTTTCAATAAATAGGTTAAACCATTTGAGCGTTTTTTATCTTTAAGTGCAAAATGAGCATCTATTATTTCGTCTGTTATTTGAGGAGTTTTAATATTAGCTCCAATAAAACTAAGAATGGCTCCGGGTATACTTAATCCTGATAAGGTTCCAAAAGCAATACTACTGAGCACCACATTTTTTACTGTTTTCATTAAGTTTTTCTATCTATCTTCTTTGATTTTACCTATTTCCCTTTTCAGTTCAAAAAGTCTTGGGTTTATGTCTGAGTCAACTAAGTTTAATATGTCTAAGTCAGATAGTGAAGAGTTTTCTTTAAACAAAATAGCTTCAATTTTTTTTAATTCTATGTCCCAAGCTTCAAAATATTCTTTAGTCTTTTCTCGGAAAACCAAAATGTCTTGCCAAGGAATTTGAGACAATGCCTCATCAGGTATTAAGCAATCCATGAGTTTTAGACCAAGTTGTCTTGATCTCGTTTCCACTCCACTGTATACATCATTTGACAGTCTTAAAGAAATTAGCTCATTTAATGAAGGGTTTACGCAAACGGGAGAATTGTTGTATTTATTACAAATAAATAAAGTTGAGCTAACGGACATTGATTTCGATGATGCAATAAGTCTAAAAGCAAATAAGGCCTGATGTTTATTTGTGATTTCAAACCCGCCAGTCGGGGATTCAATATCATAAAGACTGCTATTTAAAATTTCATTTTTGTTATTTAGTATCCAAGCTTTATAATCCTTAAATTCTCCAGAATTAAGATTCTGCTTATCATCAAAATGATGATCATTGATCCACCCCTTTTCAATTCCTTTTAATATTACGCCTATAAACTCTTTACTTTCTAAGTCTTTTTCAAAATATTTATGATAGAATCCGGAATTAAAAGATGAATTTGGGGGTTCGTCCACAATTAGCTTAATCGGGCTTCCTTCAAATTCTTTAATAAAATTACCCAAAGGAGACCTCTGTCCAACAGAGCCAAAAGTGCCTCCTAAGTTTATAGAAGGCCAATCAAAGAATGCTAATTCATCACTGACTAATAATAGTCTTTTCAAATCAAGTTCACTTATTCCTGGAGAATCTGCGAATGTTAGTTTCATAAATGAATTGTCAATTGGTTGCAGCTTACGGTCACGCATTTATGCAGGACTGGAATCAGAATTCCTTTCTGCCCGGAACCGTTGCCAAATTTATAATAAAAAGTTCATTGTTTATTCTATCGCTCAATAGAGCTTTTTCAGCTGGAACCACTGTGGAAAGATGCACCACAGCTCATTGTTAGTACTTTAGCCAGGCTTGCATAAATGCGAATGTTACCTGCTGCCGTGTTTTCTTCTCCCAGCGTAACTGTTTCAAGTCTATACCCATTTTGTCCTAAGCGATTTACATTTATTGCTTTATCGTTACAAGTTTCTTGAGTTCATTTTCAACAAACACATTTGGTTTCCATCCTTTCAAAACCTTGTCAAGCAAAAATTCGTCTCCTAAACTTAGTCCAAGCCCAATTGCAGTTCCAACTCCGCCTGTCGCAATGATATCTGCCAATAAATCCGCTCCTGTAAAAAATGACCACCTAAGAGATTTTGATGGCAACTTATCAATCCAAGTTCCTTTTGTTACTGCTGCATGATATTCTCTAATTATATCCTTGTCATCACCAATATTCTTTAGCCAATCCTTGAATTTGTCTGCCTTGTCTAATACCGAAAAGAAGTCGTCAAAATTTTTATCTCCGTTATTAATTACTTCACTTATTGCATGTCCTTTTGATAAGATGAAGTCGTTAAATTGAAATAAATCCGTTGAACTTTTTGTTGTTCGTCTGTAAATATCATGGAACTTTAACTTCATTAATGATGTTTGAATTCCTGTCGTTGCAATTTCAGCATTTAAGTCAGAAGCGAGATGCATGTCACCTCGTGTTTCCAAAATGTTTAAAATTATTCCTGTAGGGTTAATTATTTTTCCGTCAGGATTGTTCGGGATATTTTTATTTATTTCCTGATAGTTAAGGTTGGTTTGGAAAATGAAACCTCCGTACTTTTTACAAAAGCATAGTCAATTTCTTCTGGTCTTAACGTAAGTGCAGGGTTGTAAAAATTTATTGCGTCGATGATTGACCGCTTAATGTAATCAGAGTTGCTAAGGTCTTCTCTAACTAAATCACAAATGTTGTTTTGATATTTGATTGTGTCAATCAATGGAAGCAACCTTTGTGTAGTTCGCTTACTGTAACCACGTCTACCTGATGCTTTAAAAATACCTCTGAAAATAATTTCTTCTTTATTCAAACTTTCAGATGACATCAACACTACGTCATTTAATGATTGCCCCGTGTTTGCCTGTGCTGAAGAAACTCCTAAAAGATTTTCTCTTACAAGTATTTTGAGATTTCTATTTGTCAGAAGTTCTAAAAGTGTTTCAATACCGCAATTGTTTATTAGAATTGGAAGTGTGTCAGTCCCTGCAATGATTTTTACATTTTGATAATAAAGTAAGTTCTCCGCAATGAAACCAATGTCAGTTGGAAAAGTGTGTTCGTTTGGCTTTATGCAAATTGTTTCAAACATTTTCTATAATTGTTATATTGATTAAAAGCTCGTCAGTTCAAAGTTTGCGGTGTCGCAAAAAATAGTTGCAGGTAATGTTTGTATTTCCGAAAGTACGAACATGCAAACACATTCTCCCAAAAAAATGTTTTATTCATTACCAATGAATTGTATCACTTTTGCGAAGCACACATTAAAGTTAATTTAGTTGCGCAAATACAACTTTCTATTTTTTAAAAATAAGAATTCCCGCTGTCTGCCTGCTGACAAAGTACGGTAAATACAAAAAGGTGAAATTTGTTTGTTTGCTGGGAAGATAAAAGATTGTTGCTCCGGGCTAATTAATATTTTGACATGCTATGAAAATCATTTCACTTGTTCCTCCGGAACAGATAACTTTATTTCTAAGAAATTCGGGGAGTGAAATTTACAAATGAATTGAAGCATTACAAATTACAGCACATGAAAATATTAACCAGCTCAAAAATGAAGGTAAATGTAAGAGGCGTTTTTTACGGGGGATGTCAACGGCTATAGAAGGTAACAGGATATTTTTTATACAAAACAATTTGATTATTCGAATTCCTCTCCTTGACCTTTAATCTTTTTGAATGCCCCAATCCGGAGCATAAATCTCATGTACCTCTGTTAAGCCCTGATATTTGCTTTCAAATTTATTTTTTTCCTCGGCAGTTTCAAAAGTCAAAATAAATTTTGGACCAGTATTATAAAAATATTTTTTACCTCTGCTGGAATCCATACCTTCTCTGTATTTGGCCCCAATTTCTTTTAAAATGTTTTGAGCCTTCCGTAATCCTATTTCTTTTTTAAAAACCAGGATAAGTTCAATGCGATCTTGTTTCATTTTGATTTAAAGATTTATATTTTTTACAATAGAAGGTTAATGCCTCATTAATTATCGGTGCACAGGTGACGCAACGATAAAACATTCTGCGAAGCGCCATAATAAATAAATTCAGACTGCATGAATGCAATAAAAAATGAAGGTAAATACAAAAACGTAAAATTTGTGCGTTTGCTGGAATCGAAAAATCAACGTGTCATTACTTAACTTTTGTAACCCCCTTTACGTTTAACATGCCCTTTACACATTTCTACAGAATCAGTTCAGAACCGTATGCCAAATTTGTTTTCAAATAAAAAATCTAAAGACATGAAAATTAAACAATTCTTAGTTGCAATGCTTATAGGCGCAGCAGCTTTCGCCGGCGGTGGATGGATGTATGGCCATTACGAAGATCAAAATTCTTTGACCGCAGCCAATGGAACAAATACTTCAATTTATACAGCGGCAAAATATACGGACGACGCATCCAATGTGCCGACCACAGATTTTGAAAGTGCTGCAGCTAAAGCTTCCCCTGCAGTGGTACATATAAAAGTGATGAAAAAAATGGGAGACCAGGGATTTAGCTTTTTTGGCTTTGACAACCAGGGTGGTTCCGGAAACATGCCCGGCAACAGTAACAGCGGTCAGGCACGTGAGGTGGCATCAGGCTCTGGTGTTTTAGTAAGCGCAAACGGCTATATCGTCACCAATAATCATGTGGTGGATCATGCAGATGGATTGACCGTAACATTAAACGATAAAAATGATTATAAGGCAAAAGTGATAGGCACGGACCCAGCCTCTGATTTGGCCATCATAAAAATTGAAGGAAGCAATTTTCCATATCTGAATTTTGCAAATTCAGACAAGGTTCGTGTAGGCCAATGGATTTTGGCAATCGGTTATCCTTTGGATTTGCAAAGTACAGTTACCTCTGGTATCGTGAGCGCCTTATCACGCAGCATTGATATTAACAGCCGGAACAGCCAGGCTCCGCTTGAATCATTTATTCAAACAGATGCAGCAGTAAATCCCGGAAATAGCGGAGGTGCGCTGGTAAATACCGATGGCGAATTAATTGGCATCAATAGCGCTATCGCCTCACCCACAGGCTCTTTCGCGGGTTATTCTTACGCCATCCCTTCTAACATAGTAGCAAGAGTAGCAGGAGACATTATAAAATACGGAAGTGCTAAAAGGGCTTACCTGGGAATTATGTTTGGCAACGATCAAATGAGCGAAGCAGTTCGTCAGAAAAATAATATTCCTAATGGCAATGGTGTGTATGTAATGGATGCAGCGAATGGCAGTGCAGCTAGTGACGCAGGTATACGCAAAGGTGATTTCATTACTAAACTAAACGGAGCCGTAATTAACACAGGCACCGAATTAGTCGGTAAAATTTCAGCCCTTCGCCCCGGTGATAAAGTGAACATCACTTATATGCGCAACGGCGAAGAAAATACTACTACAGCTACTTTGCAGGGAAATCCGGGTAATTATCCGCAACAACAACAGCAAGAGCAACTTCAACAACAACAACAGCAGCAAGAGCAGCAAGAGCAGCAACAACCTGATGGCGATCAGTAAATAAAGAAAAGAAAAACTTAAATGCATTATGGCTAAATGGAATACGCGCGCACAAGGAAAATGCAGTTTGCAACACATTTTTTATTTGAAGTATTTTATCGAAATATAATTATTCCTATGAAGCCGGAACCCGCCATAAAAAAGGCGGGTTTTTTGCTATATTAGCTTATGCATTTTGTTAAGTACATTGTACAATAATAAGGTAAATTTTTACCATGAAAATATTGATCATAGAAGATGAAAAAGCATTGCAGGAATCTATTTTGCAATACCTGGAGCACCAGGGTTTTGTATGCGAGGCAGTGGGTGATTTTTTAAATGCCAGGGAAAGAGTTGGGCAATTTGTATATGATTGCATCGTGATAGATATTGGGTTGCCTTATGGAAGCGGCCTTGATATTGTAAAGGAATTAAAAGATATGGAATCCAAAGCGGGGATTATTATTATTTCTGCAAAAAACGCACTTGAAGATAAGTTGAATGGTCTTGACCTCGGCGCAGATGATTACCTCGCGAAGCCATTTTATTTGTCTGAGCTAACTGCACGTATCAACGCAATTATCAGGCGAAGAAGTTTTGATGGAAATAAAGCGATCAATTTTAATGAAATTAAACTGGAGGCAGATGCACAACGGGTAACTGTACACGATAAACCAATTGATCTCACAGAAAAGGAATACCAGCTGCTTGAATACTTTATTGCTAACAGACGCAGGCTTCTTACCAAGGGCGCTATAGCAGAACATATTTGGGGCGATGAATATCTAAATGCAAGTAATTTCGATTTCATCTATGCTCACATTAAAAATCTTAGAAAAAAATTGATAGATGCCGGCAGCCAGGATTATATCAAAACCGAACACCGCTCAGGATACAGGTTTACCGACAGTTAATGCATACACTGTTTTCAATTAAAATAAACAATGAAACTCCTCACAAAAACAACGCTGTATTTTTTGATTGCAATGGTTCCTTTACTTGGGCTGGCAGGATTTTTTTTAGTTAAGCAATTCAGTAAACAAATAAACTATCACAGCGATAAAGAATTAATAAGTGAAGAAATAGCCTGGATCCAATATCTTGAAAATGAAGTTGACAATGGAACTACAGTCATTTTAAAAACGCCGGACCTTTCTATTTTCCTTACGGATGCCAGTGTAACCGATAATCCAACCATTATCAATATAAATGGATTGGGTTCAAATGAAGATAAAATACCTTATCGCCAACTATCGCAGGTAGTGCCGGTTAGTGGAGTCGCGTACCAGGTTATCATAAGGCAACCGCAGGAGCAAAAAGCCGCACTGGTTACCGATGTTACGCGAATCATGCTATTTGTACTTATCGGTTTGTTTGTGGCCACTTTAATTTTTAACTGGGTAATTAGTAAACAATTATGGACGCCATTCAGGCATTCGCTTAATAAAATAAGAAGTGCAGAACTGCAAAAGATGGAAGCGACTCATTTTGAGAAAACCAACATCTATGAGTTCAATGAACTGAATGCCTCTTTAAATTACATGACCGGTAAAATATCCAAGGATTACATAAACATGAAAGAGTTTACTGAAAATGCTGCCCACGAAATGCAAACACCGGTGGCTGTGGTGCTTAGTAAACTCGAACTTTTGTTACAGGATACCAATTTAAAAGACGAACAGGTGCAATGGGTTCTTCAATCTGTAAATGCATTAAGACAGCTAAGCAAGCTAAATGAAAGTTTATTATTATTGTCTAAAATTGAGAACAATCAATTTGAAACAAAAGAAGAAATTAACCTCGTAGAAATAACTAAAAAGTATTTACAGCTTTTTGATGAATTTATCAAAGAAAAGCAATTAACGATACAGACAAATTTTAATCATCCGTTTGTAATAAAACTTCACCCCGTACTTGCTGATTCGTTAATAAAAAATCTGTTGGGAAATGCAATTAAATATAACTATACCGGCGGTAGCATTGAGATAACCATCTCTAAAAGCGATTATCAA
Source organism: Hanamia sp. (assembly GCA_036509585.1). Taxonomy (GTDB): domain Bacteria; phylum Bacteroidota; class Bacteroidia; order Chitinophagales; family Chitinophagaceae; genus Ginsengibacter. Next base: position 19,925 of record DATCFI010000235.1, read on the forward strand.
ATTAGTAATACTAGTATGCTGGAACCAATACCGTCCGAAAAATTATTTATGCGCCTGAATACCTCTAAACAAAACAGTGAAACCTCCAATGGCCTTGGACTCGCATTTGTAAAGAAAATTGCCGATGTGAATCATCTGCATATTGCCTACCACGCTGAGAACAGAAAGCATTACTTTGACATCAGTAAAATCTAAAAGCTAAGCTTTTGTCGCATTTATCGATTATAGGCTGAAATTAAGAATACAGTAAAACGATAAATTCCGGGGATTTTCATTTTGATAAATCGAAAAACACAAGCGGAAGATTACGGCATTTCATCAAACTTCAATCCCCACCAAATTAGTGTTTAATTCACTCTTAGCTAATGTCATTTTGAAGTCTGAAACAATACATTGACTTACATGCAATAGTTCCGGGATCTTTGTTCCAACATGATTCACATAAAATTCCTTCCTATTTGTTTTCAAATTAAAGGGATGGAAATGAGGGCGCCTTTTTTTTGCGAATAAAAAGAAAATATATAGATTGTGCTATATTTTTTGGTCTTTGAAGGAGAAAAAACAATTGAATCTTTTCTTTAAAAATTTCCTATCGATTTGAAAACCCTGTTTTACAGATCATAAGTTTGAAGCCATGATTTTTCATCTTAGTAATTTCTCTGAGGTCCTTTATAATTAAAAAAAAGACAGTTTACTCTTATTAAATTAAAGGACTAAAATATTTCAATTCTTGTGACGCATTACAACGTCGGGTCTCGATTAAGCCAAATGCAATGGATCACAACAGCAATATCATTAACAGTGAACAAACAAATTCCACAGATTCTCATTCGATAGCAATCGAATCAACCTTTCATGAGCAGACGAAGAAACCCAGCTATTGGCTTACCCGGTTTATGATTCTTCGGCTGCTGGGAATAGTATATGCAGTAGCTTTTTTGGTAGCAATAAATGAAATCGTTCCGCTCATAGGTTCCGATGGACTTACTCCGGTAAATATTTTTTTTCAACAAGTAAGGAATGCTCTCGGTTCAACGGGTGCCGGATTTATGCGCCTTCCATCATTGTTTTGGTTCGTTCATTCTGATACGGCGCTACTTACCGTTTCATGGATTGGGTTTGCTCTTTCCTTAGTGGTAGTAGCGGGCTACGCTAATGCACCAATGCTTATTATTCTTTGGTTTCTTTACATGTCTGTTGTTCACGCCGGGCAGGACTGGTATGGCTATGGATGGGAAATTCAACTCCTCGAAACTGGCTTTCTTGCTATCTTTCTTTGCCCTTTGCTCGACATGAGACCTTTTCCCAAACGTGCGCCTCCGTTTCCGATCATCGTTTTATTCCGCTGGCTTATTTTCCGCATGATGCTTGGTTCGGGATTGATTAAAATCCGGGGAGATGAAGTATGGCGCAAGGGAACAGCACTTTATTATCATTTCGAAACGCAACCAATTCCCGGGCCATTGAGCAGATGGTTTAATTTTTTACCACAGTCGATCTTGAAAGCCGGTGTGTGGTTCAATTTTCTGG
>DATCFI010000236.1:0-2118 GCA_036509585.1 Hanamia sp.
GGAGTTGAACCCCCAGGAATATGTGAACCAGGATGTAAAGACAAATATTATTGGCAAGAAACGCCCTATCAATAAGGCTCAAATGCGCACCAACGTTGAAAATTTTATGAACGGAAGAAAAAATGACAAAAAGCAGGTGCACAAATACTTTCATGTAAGCCACGTCAGATATGCAGCTTAAAGAATTTTGTAGCACTAAATAACTAAACGATTAATAATTCGATTATAAATAATGTTTGATAACTCAAAAACTTAGACTCAAAATATGAATTCGCTCTTTAATATCATTTATATCATCTGGGCTTTATCCGAGATATTTATCAGCAGATTTCTTCGGTCAAAAGCAGGCGACAAAAAGAACCAGGACAAAAATTCCCTGGCGCTCATTTGGATAACAATTATTATCTCTATGATTCTGGCCGGAGAGATTTCTATAAAGCTCTACTTACCCATCTCAACGTTGCAATTTGCCAGGAACTTAGGAGTCGTAATGATTGGAACCGGAGTTATATTGAGGCTACTCGTCATTAGTTCGTTGGGGAAATATTTCACCGCGGATGTTACGATCCGACAGGGGCATCAACTAAAAAAAGATGGATTTTATAAATACCTGCGCCATCCGTCTTATTCTGCATCCCTGCTTTCTTTTATAGGATTTGGGGTTTCACTCAACAACTGGATTTCATTAATCATCATTGTAGCTGCTATTCTATTTGCATTTATTCGACGCATCAACGTAGAAGAGAAAGCCCTTACGGAACATTTTGGGCAGGAATATATTGATTATAAAAAAGAGACGTATAGATTGGTTCCGTTGGTTTATTAAAACTTTATTATTCAAATAAAAAATCTTATTTTGAATGAAACTCTTGTCAATGCTATGTGTTAAGGCCTCTCTCCTTTGGAATTGTCATCCTGAGCTTGTCGAAGGAGGGTTTGGAGTGAGGCCAATACATCAGCAACTTTCGGATTTTCCAACCGAAAAAACATTGTGACATTTGCATTATAAAATGAACGGAAATGATTTCGCAGGAACAAACTACTTACAACCGTATTGCGCAAGCGATAGATTATATTAAAGCCAACTTTAAAGAGCAACCTAACCTGGATGAAGTGGCAGCAAACGTACATTTAAGCCCTTTTCATTTTCAGCGAATTTTTAGCGAATGGGCGGGGACAAGCACAAAGAAATTTTTGCAATACATTAGCATCGAACATGCTAAAAAGCTTTTGGTGGAAAATGAAGCCACTCTTTTTGATGCGGCTTACGAAACAGGACTTTCGGGCACCAGCAGGTTGCACGATTTATTTATAAACATAGAAGGGATGACACCAGCGGAATATAAAAACGGTGGCAAAGATCTGGCGATCAATTACAGCTTTGCAGAAAGTCCGTTTGGAAATATGATTGTCGCCTCCACGCAAAAAGGCATTTGTTACATGGCGTTTAATGAAGACGAAAAGCAGGCATTATCAGCGTTGAAGTCGAAATTCCCTAATGCCTTATTTCATCAGAAATTAGATTTACTACAACAAAATGCTTTGTTCATTTTTCAACATGACTGGAGTAAACTAAACGAAATAAAACTACATCTGAAAGGCACGGATTTTCAATTAAAAGTTTGGGAAACATTGTTGAAAATACCAATGGGCCAATTGGCTACTTATGGTACCATCGCTCAAAAAATAAAAAACCCAAATGCATCAAGGGCTGTAGGCACCGCCATTGGCAGCAATCCTGTCGCGTTTTTAATTCCATGTCACCGCGTGATTCAATCATCGGGAAATTTTGGTGGTTATATGTGGGGGAATACACGGAAGACTGCTATTATTGGATGGGAAGCGGCATCCTTCGACAGGCTCAGGATGACAGGCTCAGAAGGACAGTTTTAAAATAATCAAAATGGATTTATTCGATAATTCACCGGAGGAAACAAAAAATATTTTACCGAAAGACGGTACTGTAAATTATTATGGCAATAGGTATATACGTTTAGTCCGCCCAGTTTTTTATTCTTTGTCTCCAATTCTCTTTGGGTTATTTTTCACCATTCTTTCGATTAGTTTGTGAAAGATGGTATCCATATTATTTCTTCTGTTATATCGGTAATGATATTC
>DATCFI010000237.1:0-3976 GCA_036509585.1 Hanamia sp.
AAATGCTTGCCATCTTACAATTTGTTAGAAGTCAGAAACGAAAAGCTGGTTTTAGTTTCTTTCAACCGATGCACTTTGGACGAATTGGCCTGGTTATTCAGATCGTCACGACCAAAGCGCTTTATTCTATTTTTTTATTTATAAACCAGGTGTAATTGACCGCCTTGATAAAAACGATACGCTTTTTGTAGATGCTGAGTTATGTTACCGAAAATTCAACCAGTTTTTCCTTAACCGTTTTTTTAACGAGGACGGCAAAACCGATATTACCGCTCCCGTAACTGTTTTATCCCGGGAACAAAAAAAAATAATTATTAAAAGGCCGCATAACATCCATCCATAATACTTATGTCTGTTTCAAAAAGAAAAAGATCCGTCTATATAACAAGCGTGATAGCAATTATAGTAGCAGTGTTATTAATTCTTATTTTTTCCCGGAAGGAAAAGCGAAGGCTTTACATTACAGGAGAACTTGCCGATGGTGTTACTTCTGAATTATCTAAGGCCGTGCCAAAGGATCATCCTGATGTAATCTTTACGGATATTACCAAGAGCGCCGATATACATTTCAAACACTTTTATGGACAACGAAGCACGCAATTGCCTGAGGATATGGGATCGGGCGCTGCATGGATAGATTATGATCAGGATGGGTATGATGATTTATTAGTGATAAATGAAGCAGGCTCTCTGACAATGACTTCTGAACAGGTGAACAAATCACCGGCTCATTGTATGCTCTATCATAATAATGGAAACGGCACCTTTACGGATGTTACAAAAATAGCTGGTATCAATTTTCAAGGATGCGGAATGGGAGTCGCCATTGGAGATGTTGATAACGACGGTTACCCGGATATTTTTATCACCGCGTATGGCAAAAATGTATTTTATCACAATAACGGAAATGGCACTTTTACTGATGAGAGTAAAAAATCCGGGTTAGAAGAAATGAAGGGTTTTTGGACAGGTACCAGTTTTGCCGACTATGACAAAGACGGCTATTTGGATTTATATGTTTGTGGTTACGTGAAGTACAGCCAATTGAACAAGACAACGGTATTGCGTAGAGGAAATGATGAAGAACCACCCGATATTAATCCTTTATCCTTTCCTCCGGAACGGAATTTATTATACCACAACAACAAAAACGGGACTTTCACGGAAGTAGCCTTCCCGGCCGGAGTAGCGGATCCTTCCGGGAAAAGTCTTTCTGCTTCCTGGTGTGATTTTAATAATGATGGATGGCCTGATTTATATGTCGCTAACGATGTCTCAGATAATGTGTTATATCTTAATAATGGAGATGGAACCTTTAGTGAAGAAAGCCACCTGGCGCACGTAGCTGATTACCGTGGCGCCATGGGCCTTGGAGTAGGAGATTGGGATAATAACGGAACGATGGATTTGTTTGTAACACATTGGCTTGCCGAAGAAAACGGGTTCTACACTAATAAACTTAATTCCATCAGTAAAAATTCAATTTACCGTTCTCCACTTCAATTTCAGGATGAGGCAGAAAAGTATGGCCTTGGCCAGATATCATTAGATTATGTAGGATGGGGCACCTCATTCTTTGATTACGATAATGATACGCGACTTGATTTATTGGTGGTTAACGGCAGTACCAACCAACAGGAAGATAATCCAAAAAATCTCATACCAATGAATAACCTTCTTTTTTGGAATGAAGGAACTGAAAAAGGTTTTGCAGATGTAACATCTGTCAGCGGACAGGCGCTATCTTATAAAAATGTTGGCAGGGGAGCAGCTTTTGGCGATTATGATAACGACGGAGATGTTGATATATTTATTGTAAATAATTGTGGCGAGGGGATGCTTTTGAGGAATGAGGGAGGTAATAAAAATAACTGGCTGGAATTGAAACTTGTCGGTACAAAAAGTAACCGGTCAGCTATTGGTGCCAGGATAAGAATAGTAAGTGATAGTGTATCTCAAATTCGGGAAGTAAATAACCAAAGTTCTTACTTGTCGCAAAATAGCCTGACACAGCATTTTGGCTTAGCAAAATTTAAGAAAATAGATACGCTTAATATTCTATGGCCCAGCGGTCTAAACCAGCAATTCTTAAATATACCGGTAAATGAACGAATAGGAATAACGGAAGGAGAAAACACAATTAAACATCCAGAGCCTCGTCATAGTTGATAAATATTCATGAAACGCAAAGAGTTTATTTTTACAGCTGTTGTCCTGCTTATTGCATTTATAGGAATCACCATTTTTAAAAACCGGAAGTATTCCAAACAAAATAATTCTTCAACTGCAGTTGCAAAATCTGATTCGGTACAAATATTCTGGGCTTATTATAACCAAGCCACGCAATGCAGGTTGCTCGATAAATCAGACTCCTCGATAATTTCATACCAGGCAGCCCTAAAATTAAATCCCGACCACAAAGACGCGCTCTATTACATTGGAAATATGTATATGAATGTAGGACAATTTGATAAAGCCCGCGAATCCTGGGAAAAATTAACTGAACTGGATCCGCAAAGCGAACGTGCCTTTAATCAATTAGGCAATCTGTATTTTTGCAGGACTCATCCAAATTATTTTCGTCCTGAGAAGTCGAAGTTTTATTTCGAACGAGCTTACGGCTTGAATAAAGAAGCACTAAATCCAAATTTACATCTTGGTGAAATTGCATTGTTCCAGAATAGAATAGATGATGCATATGTTATCTTCAATAAACTATCAATTATGGATCAAAAAAATAAGGAAATCAATTTTATAATGGGCTATCTCAATTGGGGAATCGGGAAAAAGCAAGAAGCCATCAGGAATTTAGAACAGGCTTTTGAGTTTCCGGGTACGGCTAATTCTGCACAAAATCCATCAATCCCGGGAAACCAGGAGTGCGATCTTTTCATGAATTGGTTAGCCAATAATCTCACGGCGCCTGAGAAATATGATATTAGAGTGGCAATGCCTGATGTGTACAGAAAATTTGACCAATATTTAATTGCGATGCGCAGACAATTGAGTCATAATTGATGGCAAAACTGATGAGGCTCATATTTTGGTTTCATAAGTAAAAATAACTTTGCATCAAAATGATTTCAAATGCAGATCGATTTTAATCTTTTAAAGAAATACAATGTTCCTGTTCCAAGGTACACCAGCTATCCTACAGTTCCATTTTGGAATGAGGGTATCAATGTTTCAAAATGGATACAGTTATTTCAGCAAGAGTTCCTGAAAAATAATAATGCTGAAGGAATCAGCTTGTATATTCATTTGCCTTTTTGCGAATCACTATGTACTTACTGTGGTTGTAATAAAAAGATAACAACCAATCATACAGTGGAAACGCTTTACCTGGAAAATATTATAAAAGAATGGGAAATGTATGTAGCCATCATGAGTAAGAAACCTGTGATACGTGAATTGCATTTAGGAGGTGGCACGCCCACTTTTTTTTCACCGGAAAATCTACAGAAATTATTAAACGGAATTTTTAAAAACGCTACTATTCATCCGCAACATGAATTCGGAGTGGAAGGCCATCCTAACAATACTACCAAAGAGCATTTGCAGACTTTGTATGATCTTGGATTCCGCCGGGTAAGTTACGGTGTACAGGATCACGATCCTAAAGTGCAGCACATTATCAACAGGGTTCAGCCATTTGAGAATGTAAAGCTTGCGGTTGAAAATGCCAGAGCCGTTGGTTATGATTCTGTGAATTTTGATTTAATATACGGGCTACCTATGCAGACTGAAGAAAGTATTAAAAAAACAGTTTTACAATCTATTAGTTTAAAACCTGACCGTGTTGCTTTTTACAGTTATGCTCATGTTCCCTGGGCCAGCCGCGGACAGCGCTTGTTTGATGAAAATGATCTTCCTTCTGCTGACGATAAAATGAAATTGTACCAGGCAGGCAAAAATCTATTTGTTCATAATGGATATACTGACATTGGAATGGATCATTTCTCCCTGGCTACTGATA
>DATCFI010000238.1:0-10344 GCA_036509585.1 Hanamia sp.
GCATATTTTTAGTTTTTATTGTTTGCACTATAAATATACTAAATATGCTTACATATTATTGATTTACATTGTAATACAATTGTAATTGTTTACTAATCTGAATAAATGAATTATATACTTCTTATATCGAACTCACGTTAATCTAAAGTTTGCGGCCGATAAATTTAATTATTTGTACTATTTAAAACCCATTGTGGTTGTTGACCTCCCCATCAACAGCTTCTTTATCATTTTGCCAGAATCATGATTTTCAGGATTACAGGATTTTAGGATGTAATTAATCCTGCTAATTTTTTCATTCTGTGAATACTGATTAAGATAATAATTGCAGTACGCACAAATAATCAGGATTCTTATTTTGGGGCTGAGTAGAATTGCCCGGAAATGGCCAACATACATGTTTACAATGGTCATAGTATATGTAAATTGGAACACCTGCGAAAGGCTGGAATACCAACAGGATGTACATCTTTCACTGAAATATATAACTGTAAAAGTGCAACTCAATGTAATTTTATAACATAAAAAAAAGAAGAAATGAAAAAAGAACAATTTAAAACTAATATCATGTGTGGTTCATGTATCACAAAAGTAACTCCGGTCTTAAACGAAAAATTTGGTGAAGGAAACTGGAATGTTGATACAAAGAATCCCAAAAAGATCCTGACTGTTTCAACGAACGAGGGAAACGTAAATAATGTCATTAACGTCCTAGATAAAGTGGGTTACAAAGCTGAAAGCCTGAATTAAGATATTAGAATACGCCATTCTTTTTATAAAGCTTTTGGAATTATGATTATTGACAAAAATTACAATAATTAAATTTCGCTTTTAAGAAATTCGTTTTTGGCAAAACTCTTGTACATAAACATTCCGTAAATAAGGAGTTAAAGATTTTCAATCAATAAGAATATTAATTTAATACCGTAACTTATGGATAAATCAACAATAGAAGATGAATTTAAGAAGTTTGCCGAATCCAGGCTGGATAATCATCTTGAGGAAATAAATACTCTTTATGAAAATAAAAAGCCTGATACTGGTGAAAGGAGGGAAGCGGGAAACGTGCACCGTAAAATTTTTGAAGAGGAATTGACTAATAAAATTAATGAGTTTAAATCCGGTAACCCCCAAGAGATGGAAAAGTTAAAATCAGAATACCTGGGCAAACTCAAGTAAACATGGTTCTTGTCTTGTAAAAAAAAATGTATTTTCACATTTCTGAAAATGAATAGCAATAAATCCATACAATATAAAGCAGCCTTTCTTTTAATAGCATTTTCACTAAATACTGTTATAGGTTTCGCGTGTGCTGTTGGGTTGGATATGGGGTTCAATTCACATCATCATGAAGAAAATGTCATAGAAAACACTGAAAATATTCACCACGATAAATCTCATCATCATGGTGATGACGAGGACGTTCATCATCATAATGCGAATAGTGAAAAAGATAATTGTTGTAATGGTGGAGTTATGAAATTTCAAAAAGTTGACAAGGCGATTTCATCTTCGGCAAATATGATTAATCCGGTATTTTTTGCTTCTTTCGCTAACTCCTTTTATAATATTGACATTTTATCTTCCTCTAATAAAACTGAGAACACTAAATATTTTGTCCGAAGTAATCATCCTCCGATACCGGACATCCGTATAGCCATACAGAGTTTTCAAATATGATTTAATGTTTTTCGATGTATTAAGCATGGGAATAATTTTCTATGCCTGCAATTATTGTATTAACAATGAAGTACCCCGCAGCAAGCTGACGAGGTATCAAATGGAGCCGCTATCGCAGCAATATTCTTGTAAACCCCGGAGCAAGCTCCGAGGAATTCTTTAGATTAAATCAAATAAAATGAAAAAATCAATTTTAATGGTTGCTATTTTCGCAACTGCTTATGTGCAACAAACTTTTGCGCAAAATATTTCTACGCCTAAGCCTTCCGAATTACTCACTTCTTATTACAATATCAAAGATGCTTTGGTAAGCGGCGATGCAAATTCCGCTGCGACTAATGCTGAACAATTTGTAAAAACAATCAATAGTATCAGTTCAGAAATTATTCACGAATCGTACAAAGAAGTGTTGCTGAAAGATGCCGGTGAAATTTCTGATACTAAAGATTTAAAAAAACAGCGGGCAACTTTCTCCACTTTTTCTGCAAATATGTTTGCACTAGCAAAAGAAGTGAAACTCAATGCTGAACCCCTTTATTATGTGTATTGTCCTATGAAAAAGGCCACCTGGCTGAGCGGTAGTAAAACAATAAAAAATCCTTATTACGGTAATACAATGCTTACGTGTGGCAAGGTTACAGAAACGATACAGTAAACGATCAAATAATTCGGATTTTGATTTTGAAGTGACTTTTTTTAACAGATTAAACAAACAAAATGAAAACAATAATAATTATTAGCGCCTCAATCTTAGCACTCTTTTTTACAGCTTGTAATTCTACTGGCAGTAAACAAACCCCGCCTGACCTTATCATTCGGGCAGGAAATAATACAGATTCTGCCACAATGCGTCCCGTGACTACAACTTCACCGGCTATAGCATCTAATGCAAAACCAGCAGATGGTATTTTAACCGGCTATATAAATCTGAAAAATTCTTTGGCTGCAGACAATGGTAGCGATGCAGCAAAAAACGGGCAGGAGATTTTGAATGCCTTATCAAAATTTGATGCTTCCGCATTAACGCCTGAACAGAAAAGAGTGTTTCTCGGTTTGGTAGGTGATATAAAAGAAAACAGCGAACACATCAACAAAAATGGTGACAAAATAGCCCATCAACGGGAGCATTTTGAAATGCTTAGCAAAGACATGACAGATTTGGTAAAAGCAGTTGGCACAAATAAAACTTTGTACCTGGATTCATGCCCTATGTATGACGATGGAAAAGGCACCTGGCTTAGTGAAATGAAGGAAATAAAAAATCCGTATCTCGGTAAAAAAATGGATACCTGCGGTGCTATAAAAGAAATTTTAAAATAGGCAAAAAGAGTATATTAAAAAAAATAATTTTGATTCTTTTATTCGCATTTATAGCTCTTCAGTTTGTTCAACCTGCGCGCAATAACAACGGGCAGGTTTTGCCGTCTGATATTTCTAAAACAGTTTCCGTTCCGGAAAATGTGAATACAATTTTGAAAACAGCCTGTTATGATTGCCATAGCAATCATACCGATTATCCATGGTACTCTTATTTGCAGCCGGTAGGATGGATTTTATACAATCACATCACTAATGGAAAAAGGATCTCAATTTTAGTGAATTTGGCTCCTATGCAACCAGGAGGCAACAAAGTAAATTGAAAGCAATAGCAAGCCAGATTAAAGATGGTGAAATGCCGCTGTTTTCTTATACAATCATACATAAAAACGCAAGGCTCTCAAAAGATGAAAAATCATTAATCATTAATTGGGCACAAAATGCAAAAGACAGCCTTGACAAAATAAATCCATAATGAAAAATTTAAAGAAAGTAATATTTAAAATTCTTAGAACTGTATTTGTTCATAAGAAAAAATGTTGTCAATAAAAATAAACACATGAAAAAAATAATTCTAATGGCATTTCTTATCTCTATTTATTCCTTTGCATCGGCTCAGGATATGAAAGGAATGGACATGTCAAAAAAAGAAAACAAAACCAAGGTTCAACCTAAGAAGAAAACTAAAGTTGTTGCAAAGCCAAAAGGTAAAAAAGAACCTGTAACAAAAACGATGAGTGAAATGAAAATGCCCAAAGATTCGTCGAAAGAGAAACAGATGGACATGGGCAATATGAAAATGCCAGCAGATAAAACGGACACCATGCCAATGAACAATATGGGTAATATGGATATGAAAAACATGAACAATATGCCAATGGAAAAATCGCAGGAGAAACCAACGCCAATCATTGTTGATGTGCCGCCTAAAACTGTTCGTTATGATTTATATGTGGAAGATACCACCGTTAATTATACAGGCAAGCCAAAACATGCTATTGCGATAAATGGCCATCTCCCAGCGCCTACCTTGTATTTTACCGAAGGCGATACTGCTGAAATTTATGTGCATAACATGATGCACATGGAAACATCTATTCATTGGCATGGTGTTATTTTACCCAATCAATATGATGGTGTTACTTATTTAACTACTCAGCCAATTGCGCCGCATAAAACGCATTTGTTCAAATTTCCTATCGTTCAAAATGGAACTTATTTTTATCACAGCCACACCATGTTTCAGGAGCAAAGTGGTATGTACGGAGCGCTCGTCTTCAGAAAAAGAAATGAAACACCAATGAAAGAATACACGATGGTTTTAAGTGACTGGACCAATGAAAAACCTTCGGAAGTAAACCGCCGTTTGCATAATGCTACAGACTGGTATGCTATCAGAAAAGGAACTACCCAGAGTTATGCTGAAGCAATCCGAACAGGCCATTTCAAAACTAAACTTACCAACGAATGGAAACGAATGCTGGCAATGGATGTCAGCGATGTAGCTTATGACAGGTTTCTGCTAAATGGAGAACCTGTAAGAGAACAACCGCAATTTAAAGCGGGCGATAAAGTAAGATTACGTGTTGTAAATGGTTCGTCTTCTACTTATTTCTGGCTGCAGTTTGCAGGGGGAAAATTAACGGTCGTTGCTAATGACGGTCAGGATGTAGTGCCGGTAGAAGTTGACAGGCTTATTGTAGGTGTTTCGGAAACGTATGATGTAATCGTAACCATTCCTGAAAATATGAGTTATGAATTTCGCGCTACCGCAGAAGATAGAACAGGCTATAGTTCGCTCTGGCTGGGAAGCGGAATGAAAATGCCTGCGCCTACATTGCCTCATTTAAAATATTTTGAAGGAATGAAAATGATGAACGGCATGATGAAAATGAACGGTGATATGAAACCGATGGAAGGCATGGACATGACCAATCAGACGATGGATATGAACAATGTGATGTATCCTGAAATATCAGGTTATGAAGATGGCAAAATCCATGATAAAAAAAAGGAAATGCCTGGGATGAAGATGGATGATACAAATAAAAAAGATACCACTAGTTCCATTATGAAATCGGATAACATGGCAGGAATGGACATGGGCAATAGTTCTGACATTATAACCCTTAACTATGGTATGTTGCGTTCGCCGTTTAAAACCACCTTGCGTGATGGGCCAACAAAGGTTTTGCGTTTTAATTTAACCGGAAACATGAACCGCTATGTTTGGACCATTAATAACAAAACCATTTCTGAATCGGATAAAATTTTAATCAAAAAGGGTGAGAATGTAAAGATTATTTTATACAATAATACCATGATGCGCCATCCAATGCATTTGCACGGACATTTCTTCAGATTGATAAATGGCCAGAGAGAATATTCGCCGATGAAATCGGTAGTGGATATTATGCCAATGGAAACAGATACGCTTGAATTTGCAGCAACTGAAAGCGGCGATTGGTTTTTTCATTGCCATATTTTGTACCACATGATGAGTGGAATGGGCAGAGTATTCAGTTATGAAAATTCTCCGCCGAATCCCGAATTTTCTAATCCTAAAGAAGCATACAGGAAATTTTTGCGTGATGATAAAATGCTTCATTTTATGGCCAATGTGGGATTGGAAAGTAATGGCAGCGATGGAGAAGCAATGCTGGCCAACACGCGCTGGCAACTCAATACCTTATGGCATGTTGGAATAAAACCCGAACACGGATATGAAAGCGAAACAATGCTGGGCCGCTATTTGGGCAGAATGCAGTGGTGGATGCCCTATATTGGTTTCGATTATCATTATAAGAAAATACATGGCATGGAAGAAAATATTTTTGGCAATGATGCTAAAAATATGTTTGGCCAAATAAGTAATAAGGACAATCGAAAGACTATAATGGCGGGCGTGGCCTATACATTACCTATGCTTGTATTGGCAGATATGCGCATTGACGGAAATGGTAAATTTCGGTTTCAGTTAAGCAGAGAAGATGTGCCGGTATCCAAACGTTTGCGATTTAACTTTATGGTAAATACTGACAAAGAATACGCCGCTGGATTTAAATTTATTTTGAGAAAATGGATCGCACTATCTACTCATTACGACAGTGACATGGGACTGGGAGCTGGTGTCGTTCTAACTTATTGATCTTAAAATTCTCTTGTGATATCTAAGTTCATTCGTTTTCATTTTAAATATCATAACAACTTTTTCTTATCATCATTAAACCTAAAAATTATGGCACACATGACTTACAGAAAATTTTTTCTAATGATCCTGGTTTCGTTCATCTTTATGTTTATAATTATGTTCTTGAATATTGTAGAGTTAGACCATTTCTACATCAGCTTAAACCGCACTTATATGGCCTTGTTAATGGCTTCTGTTATGGCAGTAATTATGATGGCTATGATGTACAATATGTATCCGGACAAAAAGAAAAACAATTTAATTATAATTATAAGCGTGGTAATATTTGCCTTATCGCTGGCGGGTATCAGAACGCAAACGCCCATTAGCGATGTCCAGTACATGAAGGGTATGATACCTCACCATTCTTCAGAAATATTGACAAGTGAAAATGCAAATATCAAAGATCCCGAAGTAAGGAAACTTGCAGATGGCATTATAGAAGCACAGAAAAAAGAGATTGCAGAAATGAAAGCAATATTAAAAAGGATGGGAAAATAGGAGAATGAATTTTCCTCTTTTCCCATCTTAAAAATTAATAAATATGGATCATAACGAACACAATCAAAAGGAACAAATGAATCATTCAAAAATGGATCATTCAAAGATGAATCACAGTGACCATGACGCAATTCCTATGGGAATGGCGGGACATGACCATCACAAAATGATGATACGCGACTTCAAAAAACGGTTTTGGATTTCCACTATTATCTCTATTCCGATCCTGATCTTTTCGCCCATGATCCAGAGTTTTTTTGGATATCAATGGCAGCTGCCCGGTAATCCATATATTTTATTTGCTCTTTCATCGATTGTGTATTTCTGGGGTGGCTGGCCCTTTTTGAAAGGATTTGCTGCCGAGATAAAAGCAAGAAACCCAGGGATGATGACGCTTATCGCCATGGCTATTTCTGTCGCTTATTTTTATAGCACCGCCACTGTTTTTGGTTTGCAAGGTGTTGACTTTTTTTGGGAGCTGGCTACCTTGATTGACATTATGTTATTGGGGCATTGGCTGGAAATGAAATCAGTTCTAGGCGCATCCAAAGCATTGCAATTATTGGTAAGTATGATGCCGGCAGAAGCTCACAGGGTTAAAGCGGATGGTCAAATTGAAGATGTGAAGCTTAGTCTTTTGGAAAAGGATGATGCCATACTGGTTAAGCCCGGAGAAAAAGTCCCTGCGGATGGAATTATCCTGGAAGGCAGTAGCTATTTGAATGAATCCATGTTGACCGGCGAATCAAAACCGGTAAAAAAAGAAAAGGACAGTAAAGTGATCGGAGGTTCTATTAATGGTAATGGTTCGCTCACCGTAAAAGTGGAACACACCGGTAAAGATAGTTATCTGAATAAGGTAATTAAACTGGTGGAAGATGCGCAAAAAGCAAAATCAAAAATGCAAAATCTTTCAGACAGAGCGGCCAAATGGCTTACCTATATTGCATTGGCTGTTGGCTTTGGAACATTGGCTGTCTGGCTATTTGCAGGTTATCCATTTGTATTCGCATTAGAGCGAATGGTTACGGTAATGGTGATCGCCTGCCCTCATGCCCTTGGTTTAGCCATTCCATTGGTCGTGGCTATCTCTACAGCAGTATCGGCACAAAATGGTTTGCTGATAAGAAATAGAACTGCATTTGAGGAATCACGAAAGATAACCGTGCTTTTGTTTGATAAAACAGGAACCCTTACTACCGGCGTGTTTGGAGTAACCCGTTATGAAAGTACCGATAATAATTTTTCAAAGGAAGAAGTGCTGCGGTTAGCGAGCGCTTTGGAGCAGACATCTGAACACCCAATTGCGGTGGGTGTTATCAACAAAGTAAAAGAGATGAAGATAGACATACCAAAAGCAGAAAAATTCAATTCCATTACGGGCAAAGGTGTGGAAGCCGTGGTAGAAGGAAAATCAGTAAAAGTAGTAAGCCCGGGTTATTTGAAGGATCAAAATATTGATCAGCCCGAAGGGGCATTTACTTCAAAAGCTGAAACGGTTGTGTTTGTGTTGGTTGATGAAAAGCTGGCAGGATATATAGCGCTGGCAGATGCGATAAGGCCCGAGAGTGCCGAAGCCATTCAAACTTTTAAAAAGAACCATATTAAAGTGTATATGGCTACCGGTGATAATAAAGTGGTAGGCGAAGCAGTAAGTAAAGAATTAGGATTAGATGGTTTTTTTACAGAGGTACTACCGCATCAGAAAGTGGAAATTGTAAAGGACTTCCAGAGAAAGGGTGAATTTGTTGCGATGACCGGAGACGGAGTCAATGATGCACCAGCCCTGGCACAATCAAATGTAGGCATAGCGGTAGGTTCAGGAACCGATGTGGCGGCAGAAACTGCGGACATTATTTTGGTAAACAGTAATCCAAAAGATATTGCGAATCTTATTTTGTTCGGTAAAGCCACCTACAAAAAAATGATACAAAACCTTGCATGGGCTACAGGCTATAATGCAATTGCCATTCCATTAGCGGCGGGTGTTTTATATAAAGCAGGATTTGTATTAGGACCTGCGGTGGGCGCTGTTTTGATGAGCCTGAGTACGATCATTGTGGCAATTAATGCGCAATTGCTGAAAAGAAAGATTGGGAATAAGTAAATGCCTTAAATCTGAAAATTAAAATTATGATATACTTGAGATATGCCTCTTTCAGTTTAATAGTAAAGCAACAAATAATAGGGATTTTTATTTTCTTTTTTCTGTATCATGATTTACAGGATTTTAAGATGTAATTAATCCTGCAAATCTTTTCATCCTGTGAATCCTGATTCAGATAATTATTTACAGTAAACGCATAAATAATCAGGAATTTTATTTTGGGGCTCGGTAAAAGTAAGATTGCAACTATTAGTAACGAACAGTCAATGGGCGGGAGGCCAACGCCAGTTTGGCTTTCTTTAAGTTCTTCGCATTAAATCTTGAAAGAAATTCAAATAATACTACAGCTTTATCCTCGCTAAACTTAATTGTTATGGCATTATTTTCCGTCATTTCTAAATTTTGCCTTTAAGTCTTCTTTGTTAAGATTCTAGTGGCCAGTTTGGAAATATTCTTTCCACAACTCAATATTGTTACGGGTCAGGTCAAAGCCAATTTCTGGATCAAGTCATTCAATCCGTTTTACAACATTGTCAAGGTCGTCCACCGCAAGGTTAATAATGATTTTATTTTGGGGAAAATATATTTGCATATCCTTCCGAAGTTGTATAAAAGGTGCTTGTACTTCTTTATTATTTGCTACAGAATTATTACAGGAAATAGTTAGTTCGTAAGTGTTGTTATCCTTTTTTGCGTATACAAATTTTTGAACAGACAGGTCAAAGAAATTTGTTTGAGTGAATGCGTTTCCAAGATTATCAATTTCACTTTCTGCCATGTTATTTTTGTTATACACGATTTCATGCTTCTTAATTCCAAAGGTTGCCGTTGATTGATTATTTGATTGGGCGTTTGAAAAATAAAGTAAACCAAAAACTGCAATTAACGTAATTGCCAATCCAATTAATCCAACTGCAATCGTTCTCCACCAACTATAAATTTGTCCGCCAGAATCCAGGTGAGAAGTAATTTGTTTGTTCTGAAAACGCTGAACAAGCAAGTAGGCAATACCTGTATAAACTAATGGAATAATTTGATTTGGAATTTTTGCTGTACCAGGAATTAAAAATATTCCACCGAATATTACAACTGTTGCAATAATAGTATACATCCATGTTTTTTTAGCTTTCTCAGGTTCATTGAAATTTTTAAAGTTTTCAGCAATTAAATAACCTGCAACTATTGGGCCGCCTAAAAATGTTCCGATATAAATTTCTTTTTCTTTATAAATTTTTTTTATTGGAATCTGAAAATCTAATGTTTGTTGATCCATTTGTTTAATATGTTTTGGATTGTAGATAGCACACAAATATATGTTTTAAGACGGGCTGTTTTACACCTGCTCAAAATAAATTTTACCTGGTAACCAGCTTCTTAACGTTATGCATTGTGTATTATTGTTAGTACAATCGGGGATTTAAATAAATTTATAGGTTGATAAAGATTAACCGCAAAGCAAAAACAGTTCTTTGAAATGTCTAAATATATTAGTAATTTTAACCTAAAATGTTTAGTTATGTTTTCTACTCTTAGTACTTTTGAATTTCAG
>DATCFI010000239.1:0-9384 GCA_036509585.1 Hanamia sp.
CCAAATCATTCCAGATCCGATGATAGAAATATCGTGAAGATTCTCTCCCCATATCAGGCTATTGTGCCAATGACGGTGCCCAAAATCTTCATACATATTGTCAATCTTATGCTCCGGGAGATCATATTCATCAGCATTTTCACCAGGAGCCGCAATAATTGTGGCACCCGCATCAAGGTAAAGTGTGATATTACTTTTCAAGTGAATAGAGCCACTCAGGTAATTCCCCGCGGGAAAATAGACTGTGCCGCCGCCCGCCTTTGCCGCGGCCTCAATCGCACTATTGATGGATTTTGTATCCATATCAACACCATTCCCTTTAGCACCAAAATTTTTTACATCATAACTAGCGGCGTTGGTTCGTGGACTTTGTGCCCTTATAGAAAATTGACAAGAGCATAATACAAATAAGACTGGAAGTATTTTATTCATTCGCTGAATTATTTTAATGAAGGGAAAATAATGGTTTAAAATTAAATGAAAAAATCACTATAATTACTTTTCGGCACTAATTGACTTCGTATTAAACGCCATTTTTGAAATAATTGATCAAATCATTAAAATATCTTTCCTGATTTTTTAAGTTGAAATTTTTCATTTGAGGGGCGTCAATTCCATTTTCAATAATCATTTTTTCGTTGGTGATTACTCTTGCTTCATTCCATAATCCGGCATCAATAAAAGATTGCAGCGTTTTAGCACCACCTTCTACCAGCACACTTTGAATATTTAATTGATACAGTGCATGAAGCATTTCTTCCAGGAAGTTTTTATTTTCAAGTTGAATGTATTGGACACCGTCTTCAATAGAATCTTTTAAAGAATTAAAAACAATCGTATTTGTTTGTTTACTGAATACATTAATTCCTGCACGTAATTTCAGGTCTTTATCAATCACAATCCTTTGAGGGCTCTTCCCCTCCCACAATCTTGTTGTCAAAGACGGATTGTCTTTTAGCACCGTGTTGGTTCCCACCAAAATCGACGCCTCTTCGCTTCGCCATTTATGCACCAACCGATTGGTGTAGTCATTGCTGATTAAAATTCTTTCGCCATTTTTTGAACCCATTTTAGCATTCGCGCTCTGAGCCCACTTTAGAATGATATAAGGCCTTCCTTCCTGATGAAAAGTAAAAAACCGTTTATTCAGCTCGTGACATTCATTTTCTAAAGCACCTGTAATTACATCTCGTCCGGCAATCCGTAATTTTTCAATGCCCCTGCCCGAAACTTCTTTATAAATATCCCGGCATCCGATTACAATTCTCTGAATTCCATTTCTAATAATTAAATCGGCGCAGGGAGGCGTTTTACCATAATGCGAACAAGGTTCCAAAGAAACATAAATGGTGCTTTTTTCAATCAAGGGTTTATTGTTTTCCGAAACGCTGTTAATGCAATTGACTTCCGCATGTGCTTCTCCATATTGTTGATGATAGCCTTCCCCAATAATTTTATCTTCATAAACCAACACAGCGCCCACCATCGGATTCGGGGCCACATTGCCCGCACCCATTCTCGCCAATTGAATACAGCGACTCATATATTGTTCGTCAATGCTCAAATTATTATGCTTTTAAAATTAAATACTTCACAAAATAATTAAGTTTGCGTTAATGACAACCGGCGAATTATATATTGATTTTATAAAAAAATTAAAAACCATTTACGAAGATCGCGAAGCCGAAATTATTTCTGATTGGGTTTTTGAAAGTTTGACGGGCATGAAAAGATGGGAAAGAAGGGCCAATCAACATAATGAAATAAAAAATAACCAATATCAACATCTGCAAAAATATTTGCGGGAATTATTAAAACATAAGCCGATACAATATGTATTAAACGAAGCCTGGTTTTATAAAATGAAATTTTTTGTAAACGAGGATGTACTAATTCCAAGACCGGAGACAGAAGAATTGGTTGAATGGATTGTGAATGAGTTTGATCTCAAAAATTCAAACAAGAGTAAATCAACAAATATTCTGGATATCGGCTCAGGCAGCGGATGCATTTCAATTTCATTAAAAAAGGAATTACCTGGTGCTGATATTACTGCAATAGACGTAAGTGAAAAAGCTTTGGAAGTAGCCAAAAAAAATGCCAGGGAATTGAACACCTCCATTGATTTTTTGCAGATTGATTTTTTAGATGAAACCAAGTGGACCAGTATTTCTCAGTTTGACATAATTGTAAGCAACCCACCTTATATTGCACTAAAAGAAAAAGAGAGCCTTGGGAAAAATGTGATTGATTTTGAGCCGGAATTAGCGTTATTTGTAGAAGACAATGACCCATTTATTTTCTATAAAAAAATAGCTGGATTTTCAAAAACTCATCTCAAAAAAAGAGGAAATATATACGTGGAAATTAATGAAATCAGCGAAGAAGAAATCAAACAAGTTTTCGAAAAAGAAGGATTCAACACAACGATAAAAAAAGATATTTACGGGAAAGATAGAATGGTTAAAGCCCTAAGTGAGTGAGTCTGACTAATTCTTTACAGAGGCAGAAGTAGTAGCTCCTAATTTTTTAGCTACTTCCATAATTTTCACAATATCGCCCCAGCTTACCAAAGAGTCTGCATTGATCACCACAGCGGGCTTTACGAGACTATCGCCAATCGGCAACCGGCTTCTTAGAACAGATTCCAGCGAATCAAAACCAATTTTTTGCTGACCGACATAAACTTCCTTTTCTTTATTGATACTTACTATTACGCTTTGCTTGGCTTTCGCTTCGCTGGTAGCTCTGGGGTTGCTCACCTTTATTACGTTGGGATTGGCCATGGTGGATATAATCAAAAAGAAAAACATCAGGATAAACAGGATATCGTTTAACGGACCGGTATCCAGTTCAGTATCATCGCTCTTAAATTTTTTTCTGATGCTCATGGTTTTCTGGCCTCCTTGCCTCCATCCCGATAGCTATCGGGAGAGGGTTCAAAGACAAATACATTTTAGTTTATAATATCCGATTCTGATTAGCCCTTATTTTTTATTTCTCCTTCCTTGCTTTAGGCTTTCTGCATTTAGCCTTTCGCTTTATGCTTATCTCGTTGGTTCCTGCAAAATATCAACAAATTCAGCGCTGGCGATCTCCATTTTATTTTCTATCCTATTTATTTGCGCAGCAAGGTAACTATGACCGATGTACGCTAATATTCCAATGATTAATCCTGTAGCCGAAGTGATCATTTTTATGTAAATACCATCCGCAATAGTGTTGGGGGTATATTCGGTGCTGGCAGCTATTCCTTTGAACAATGCCAACATTCCGATAATAGTCCCGAGAAAACCAAACAAAGGGGCAATACGCGCTACAATAGAAATGATCGAAAGGTTTTTCTCCAATTTATATAATTCCAATGCGCCCACATTATCCATACTTTTTTCTATCGCATCAATTGGTTTTCCTATTCTCTGTATTCCTTTATCAATCATTCGTGCAACCGGATTTTCATTATTTTTAGAAAAACTTCTCGCAGCGGTTACGTTACCGTTGACAATGTGATCCCGAATAATGCGCATAAAATTATCATCAATTTTCGCTGCTTTATTGATAGCAATTAATCGCTCAAAGAAAAAATAGAGCGCGCCTACAAAAAGAATTCCCAATGGAACCATAATAATACCGCCGCTTAAAAGTGTATCCCACAAGTTTTGGGTTTTTGGTGCAGCGTGTGTGATAGCGCTTGAGTCAATCTGCAGAAAAAATAGATCCATTGAAATTGGTTTAAGAACAAATGTAAAAAGTAATTTCAAAAATGTAAGATGTATAAAATGGAAATAGAAACTTTAACGCAAATGTTAAATGAAGCCTGAGCATTTTTTATCTAATCCTTTTAATAGTTCAAAATAATTATCAACGATTTTTGACATACTTATCTTTTTCTCTTTCGCCATTTTCTTTAAAAACGGGCATCATCTGTTTTTAAGATCAGGGTTACTTTCTTTTTCATGAAATAGTGTTAAAAAAATTATGAGCTCACTTTTATATTCCGTATTTCCTACTGCCGCTCTTCCCAAATCATACTCAAATGCACAATGGTTTCTGCGGCTTTCGCCATATCATTTACACCTACCCATTCCTGTTTAGAATGGATCCCTTGCATTCCTGTAAAAAGATTTGGACAAGGTAGCCCCATGTAGCTCAAACGGCTTCCATCCGTGCCGCCACGTATACTTTCAGTTGTAACCTCGAGGCCTGCGCGTGTAATTGCTTCGGCTGCAAATTCGGCCACCTGCGGGTATTTATCGAGAATCCTTTTCATATTACGATACTGTTCGTGTATTGAAAATTCTATTGTGGCTCCGTTATAATGATTTGCTACCTGATCAGCAATTTTTCTTAATTTTTCGCCATGTTGTTTTAACTTTTCATCGTCAAAATCCCTAACGATAAATTCTATCTCCGCCCTCTCAGCTATTCCTTCGAAACGAACCGGATGAACGAATCCTTCTTTCTTTTCTGTTGCTTCCGGCGCCCATTCGTTAGTGGGCAGCGCATGCAGAATTTCAGCGCCGACTTTGAGCGCATTGACCAACTTATTTTTTGCATAACCCGGATGAGCAATCACACCGTTAACGACGATCTTTGCCCCATCGGCGCTAAACGTTTCATCTTCCAGACTGCCCGCAGGTCCGCCATCCAAAGTATATCCAAACTGAGCACCCAGTTTTTTCATATCTAATTTCGCTGTTCCTTCTCCAATTTCTTCATCGGGCGTAAATAGAATTTTTATATCTCCATGTTTTATTTCAGGATGCTTCATTAAATATTCGGCAGCCTGCATAATAGCGGCCACGCCCGCTTTATCGTCCGCCCCCAATAAAGTATTTCCACTTGCGGTGATGACATCGCCGCCGATATGCTCTTTCAAATAAGGATGAGTAATACCTGATAGCACTTGCGTTTTATCATCAGGCAGCACAATATCTTCTCCGTCGTAATTTTTATGAAGAATCGGTTTTACATTGGTACCGCTGCAGTCTGGCGCCGTGTCCATATGACTGCAAAAACAGATTACCGGAATATTTTTTTTCTTAGAGTTAGATGGAATTGTCGCATATACATAACCATAATCATCCAGTTCAGCATCTGCAATTCCCGTTCTTTTTAATTCTTCCACAAGAATTTTACCCAGATCTTTTTGTTTTTCTGTAGAAGGATGCGTGCCGCTTTTTGGATCGCTTTGCGTATCGATCTGTGCATAACGCATGAAACGGGAAGCGATTGAATTTTTATTGATTTCTACTGACATGAGAGGCAATTTTAAAAATGTGAAAGTATGAAAATGTGAAAGTATGAAAATCCGATCATAGCCTTTGATAGTAAACTAACAAATATTCATGATTTTTATTCTCAGATTTTCGTTTCATTACGGAATATTCAGAGAAACTATCAGGCGCCTTCATTTTCAAATTAACGAATTGGCTCATTAGCTATTAACTTCTCAAGCACAAAATATACAATCGGACAAAAGGTAGAATTCGTTAAAGTAATCGCAGGCCTTTTTAATAACACATCTTCGTCAGTATAAGGAAAGCGATGGCAATCAGATGGCCTGTCCTCATAAATATTGCAATAATTATCTTCTCCCAAAAACGGGCATGGCGAACTTTTGGTTACATAATCCCCGTCTTCGTCGAGGCGTAAATAAGTCTCGATAAAGGCGCCTTCCTTCATTTTCAGATGTTTTGAAATACGTTTAATGTCAGGTGTCTTAAAACGCGGCGAAAAATTCCGGCAGCAATTGGCGCATTTCAGGCATTCAATTTTTTCAAAAGCTTCCTCATGTAAATCAGGTAATTGTTTCAATACATTATTTTTATCGGCACGCTTTAGAAAATTTTTATATTTTTTCTGATTTTCCGCTGATTTTTTCTCCCAATTAATCAAAATGTCTTGCTTCATTTGGTAAAGATACATTTTGGGTGAAACTTGTTAGTTTTCGCAATATTTTAGTACCATTTTGCATCGTAACTTTGCGCCTCCATTCCATTATAACATAAGAATTCTGGTTATTTCTTTATTTACTGTGGAAATAAAAAGTAAAATTTATTTATGAATCTTTTTGATAAACAATCCGCTGAATTTGCTCAACGGCACATCGGCCCCGACCAAAATGAAACTAAGGAAATGCTGACTGCCATTGGCGTTGATAGTTTAGAGGAACTTATTGATAAAACCGTTCCAAAAGGGATACGACTGAATAAAAGCTTGAATATTCCTGAGCCCTTAAGCGAATCAGAATATTTAACAGAACTAAAAACGATAGCCAATAAAAACAAAGTTTTTAAATCATATATCGGGCAGGGATATTACGATACCATCACTCCTTCAGTAATTTTAAGAAATCTTTTTGAAAATCCGGGATGGTATACACAATACACGCCTTACCAGGCAGAAATTGCGCAGGGACGACTGGAAAGTCTTTTAAATTTTCAAACGATGGTGAGCGATCTAACCGCGTTGCCAATTGCGAATGCCAGTTTGCTCGATGAAGGAACTGCTGCCGCCGAAGCGATGGCGATGCTTTTTAATCATAAAAATAAAGATCACGATCGCATCAGCGCAGGCAAATTTTTTATAGATGAAAAAATATTTTTGCAGACAAAAGATATCTTAATCACGAGGGCAAAGCCGGTAGGAATTGAACCAATATTCGGAGATTTTAAAACTGCCCAATTGGATCAATCTTATTTTGGAGCAATAGTTCAATATCCCAATAGTGAAGGAAGCATTGAAGACCATAGAGATTTTATAGAGCGTGCTCATAGCGTAAATGCACAAGTGATAATGGCGACTGATTTATTGGCCCTTACTTTATTAACACCTCCCGGCGAATTGGGTGCTGATGTTGCCGTAGGTTCTTCCCAACGCTTTGGGGTACCCATGGGTTTTGGGGGTCCGCATGCGGCATTTTTTGCAACGAAAGATGAATTCAAAAGAAATATTCCCGGCCGTATCATTGGTGTGAGTGTAGATGCACAAAACAACCGCGCGCTTCGCATGGCTTTACAAACGAGAGAGCAACACATACGCCGCGAAAAGGCTACTTCGAATATTTGTACTGCACAAGCGTTGCTGGCAAACATGGCGGCGATGTACGCTGTGTATCACGGTGCCGAAGGCTTGAAAGATATTGCAAAAAGAGTAACCTTATTAACGCAAACACTCGCTGAACATTTAGAAGAAAGTGACTATGAATTAGTAAACAAAAATTATTTTGATACTATCACGGTCAAAATAAATGATGCGGAAAAACTACAAGGCATTGCTGAAAGAAATGAAATGAACTTTTATTTTTCTTCGGAAAAAATGGTTACGATTTCTTTAGATGAAACTACTACCAAAAGTGACATATTGGATATTTTAAGTGTATTCAATGCTGCAAAAGATGTGTATACATCCACCACTACTTTTGATGATGAAATGGATATAGACAATATTCCTGCTTCATTACGTCGAAATACCACATTCTTATTGAATCCTGTTTTTAATAAATACCACAGCGAAACAGAAATGATGCGGTATTTAAAAATGCTGGAGAACAAAGATTTGTCGCTTGTACATTCAATGATTGCGCTCGGTTCATGCACCATGAAATTGAATGCAGCCACAGAATTAATTCCTGTGAGCTGGGCTCATTTTAGTAAAATTCATCCTTTTGCTCCTTCCTCACAAACGGAAGGATATAATTATATTATCAAGGACCTCGAAAGATTATTATGTATCATCACTGGTTTTTATGCATGTAGCCTACAGCCCAATAGTGGCGCCCAGGGAGAGTTCGCCGGGTTGCTTGCCATAAAAAGATATCATGAAAGCAAAAATGAATTCCATCGAAATGTGATTTTAATTCCTGTTTCTGCGCATGGCACTAATCCTGCGTCAGCTGTGATGGCAGGCTGTAAAGTAGTGGTGACTAAATGTGATGACCAAGGAAATATTGATATCCAGGATTTAAAAACACAGGCAGAAAAATATAAAGATTCCCTTGCCGGTTTAATGGTTACTTATCCTTCTACTCACGGAGTTTTTGAAGAGGGTATTGTGGAAATGTGCAAAATAATTCATGATAACGGAGGCCTCGTTTATATGGATGGCGCCAATATGAATGCGCAGGTTGGATTGACTTCGCCGGGATTTATCGGCGCTGATGTGTGCCATCTAAATTTGCATAAAACCTTTGCAATACCACATGGCGGCGGAGGACCGGGCATGGGACCTATTTGTGTAAACGAGAAGTTGGCGCCGTTTTTACCGGGAGAAAATAATGAAGGAACCGTAAGCGCTGCAAAATATGGCTCGGCAAGTATTTTACTAATCAGCTACGCCTATATAAAAATGCTTGGAGCAAGCGGTTTGAAAAAAGCAACTGAGTACGCTATCTTGAACGCGAATTATATGAAAGCGCGTCTGAAGCAAAATTTCAAAATTCTTTTTACCGGAAAAGGCGGCACATGCGCACATGAATTTATTGTTGACCTGCGTCCTTTTAAAACCATCGCGGGTATTGAAGCTGAAGATGTTGCAAAGAGATTAATGGATTATAATTTTCATTCGCCTACACTAAGTTTCCCTGTAGCCGGAACGATAATGATAGAACCTACCGAAAGTGAAAACAAGGAAGAATTAGATAAATTCTGCGATGCACTGATTTCTATTTATGAAGAAATAAAAAGTATTGAAAACGGCGAAGCCGATAAAAAGGATAACGTGCTGAAAAATGCACCGCATACTTTGTCCGTCATCACCGAAGATGAATGGAACCATGCTTACCCACGAAGCAAAGCCGCATTTCCACTACCTTATCTGAAAGAAAATAAATTCTGGCCTGCAGTCAGCCGCGTAAATAATACCTATGGAGACAGGAACTTGATTTGTACTTGCGAGCCGGTGGAGAGTTATATGGTCTCCTTTTAATTCTATTCTGTGAGCAGTATGAACCATACGATCAAGAATCGCGTCAGCGATTGTACTCTCTCCAATGACTTCATACCAGCTTGCTACCGGAAGCTGCGAACTTATGATGGTGGATTTCCGATTGTGCCGGTCTTCAATAATTTCCAGCAAGATCAACCGGGCTTCACTATCCAATGATGCCAGGCCAAAATCATCAAGGATTAAGAGATCATATTTTTCGATCCTGCCGATTTCCCGAACATAAGAGTTATCTGCCTTCGACATCTTTAAACGGGTAAAAAGCTTTTGGGTATTAAAGTATAGAGTCCGGTATCCAAGGTCTCATGTATGAGAAGAGGGATTTACCAAAGAAAATGGGTTCTGCAAAAGTGTTAACTTGAATTTGCAAATAATTCAATCACTTTAAAAAACAGAAACCCATGGCACAAGTTAAGAAATTAGATTTCACCGGCACCA
>DATCFI010000240.1:0-26946 GCA_036509585.1 Hanamia sp.
AGGCCACTCTAAACGCCATAAAAAAGTCATTTTTTGCTCGAGGACGTCAAAAAAAATATCTTCGTTAATAAATTTAAAATTGCCATGATGGATGAACCACGGCAGCCATGCTTTTTGAAGAGCCCTTTTTCCAGAAACGACAACACCATCCCAGTTTTCAAATACAATGTCTTCGTGAATAAATTCCATGACGACACCAAGATCATGTTCATTCCATGCAGTGAGCCAGGTATTAAATTTTATCAGAGTTTCAGATCTTGCCAGACTCATTTTTATGCATTTTTTTAAGTTCGTTCTTGTCAATTTTTCCATTTGCGCTTTTGGGCATTTCAGTAAGAAAAATTACTTTTTGAGGAACCATGAATGGCTCTAAATGTATCATGCATTCCCTTTGAATTTCTTTTTCATTCAATTTTATAGTATTGTGAGTAGTAACAAAAACTTCTATGACTTCTCCCATAATTACATCCGGTACACCCAGCACAGCCACTTCCTTTACTCCGTTTATTTTATAGATAATATTCTCGACTTCTACCGGGCTTACTTTTTCACCTCTTGTTTTTATGATGTCATCATTTCTTCCCAGGAAATATAAAAAGCCTTCATCATCCATCTTAAACCAATCATTGGAACATAAAATCTTCTCACCGGGTAATCTTCCATCTTTTAGCATTTCAGCACTTAACTCTTTTTTCTTCAGATAACCGAGCATTACATGAGGGCCACGAATATATAGAATTCCGGCCTCGCCTATAGCAACAGGCTCACCTTCAGGTGACAAAAGAAAAACCTCTGTGCCAGGAATGGCTTTACCAACCGAACTTGGTTTTTGGTCAATTAATTCGGGTTCCAGGTAGCAAACTCTTTTGCATTCTGTCAACCCATACATTTTAAAAATTAGTGCGTTCGGAAATATATTTTTCAAATCAGGAATGAATTCTGCTGGTAGTAAGGCAGCGGTATTAGTTACCGTTTTTATGCAATCAAAGTGCAAATCATTTTCCTTGTTGGCAGCAATCATCATTGCATAGATTGTAGGCACTCCGGGAAATACCGTTGGTTTATATTTTTCAATATTTTTATAAACAGTAGCAGGAAAGATGAATGATTGTTCAACTATCAAAGTACCACCGATGGTAATAGCCATTATCAATTGGTAAAGCCCGTAATCAAAAGCCAATGGTAACAGCAACATAATTCGGTCTTCATCTGACAACCTCAAATATTCCACTAAACTCCATGACGTAAACACCATGGATTGATGAGTCATCATTACACCTTTGGGGAAGCCTGTGCTACCTGACGTATATATTAATGCTGCCAGGTCGTTGGGAATAATATTGGGAAATTTTACATCCCGCTGTTTCGTTACACAATCATCAAAACTCGCGACGTTATAATGCGGTAATTTTTTTATCGAATCGACATCCCCACTAATGATTATTTGCTTTATATTCTCTGTCTCGTTAAGCGCTAAATCAAGTTGACGTTTTAATTTATTTGCCGAGACAAGAATTTTTGCATCGCAATCATGTAAAATGTATTTTAATTTATCGGCCTTTGTTTGCGGATTAATGACTAAGAATACGGCACCTGAAAGCGTTATCCCATAAATGGAAATGGCGCTATGCCATGAATTGTCCATATAAATCGCAACTCGATCACCTTTACGTATTCCTACCTTAATTAGGTAGCCGGCAAAGTTCTTAGCACATTCTTTCAGTGCTCCATAAGAGTACTCAAATCCGTTATCAATAATCGCCGTTTTTCGGGAATTATTTTTTGCCGATAAAAGGAGTGCTTCGCCGAGGAGTCGTTGAGGGATTGAAATCATTACCAAGCGATAAAATGAATATGAGAAAATTGGTTAACAGTAAACAAACAAATTCCGCAGTTTTCTATTTATTAAAATGAGCCGGTTCTTTAAAAATATTTTATAGGTTGCATTCGTAAATACCCGGTCGTTTTTTGTTTACGGATGAAATTATTATAAATAGATTGAATCTCTTCTTTTGTTTTTCCCAAAGCGTTTCCAACATCCGAAGGATCATAATGATTTTCATAACCGTACCATATCAGGTCCATTTCTTTAAAAGGTAGTTGAAAAAAGAATTCTTCCTGTGTCTGCTCTGCGGAATAAGTATCTGAAGTTGGTGTACGCTGGATGATTTCTTTAGGGATATTTAGAAATTCTGCTAACTGATAAACTTGTGTTTTATATAAATTCGCAATGGGCATTATATCGGCGCCGCCATCTCCATGTTTTACAAAAAAACCCTGTTCTACCTCGTGCTTATTGGGCGTGCCTACTACGGCATAATGCATTCTTTCAGCGTGATAATAAAGCATTGACATACGGCACCGCTGTTTAAAATTGGAAGCAGCTACAATCTGAAGATACTCCCGAACTGGAAGTAATTTACTATTTTGTTGTCCTTCTTTATCAACAATCGTGAGAAAAAAAAGAGGTGGCAAATTGCCATTGAGGCTACCCGGCTTAATACCGATTTTCATTTGATAGTCGCAGGAATTATATTCCGGGAATATTGAAATGACGGCTTCATCCCGGCGTCGATAGCAGGCGAAACCTTCTAATGCGTCTGTGATATTTTCTTCAATTGTCCTAACACCTAATTGCTCCGCTAGCTTTAACGCTAGTATTTTACTGTCATCGCTTGAATCTTTTTCTGGAAGTAAGATACCGATTACTTTTTCAGGCCCCAAAGCTCTTACCGCTAAAGCCATTGAAACGGAAGAGTCAATGCCTCCGCTGATGCCAACAATAGCTCCTTTGCGTTTCATTATTCTCAAAATATCTTCGTATAACTTTTGAGTTATAGATGTAATTTTAGATTCCACATCGTTAATAAGAAGAATATCTTTTGAAAATATTTTTTTATTGAGCTGGTTCAAATCGTTAGCCAAAACTTTGGCGACAGTATTTATTTTTTTCCGGTTATTGCGGAGTTACTGTATTTATTATTAATGATCACATTACTATCGTTCTTGAGAATCGTATCAATTACTTTATTAGAAAAGACCTGCGCTCCTGAATCATTTAAGTGGAGGTTATCAGCAAATAGTTTGGGGTAATTCATAAATAGCTTGGAAAAATTGTAAAATGGTACGTTAAAATCATTTGCGATATCTTTTGCTAAGTTAACGGATGGGTTTTCATATTTATATTCAATAAGACTTGGCGAAATTACGATATATAATTTTACTCCTGGAGCAGTGCACTCTCTTATAAAATCCTTAAAAATATTTATTTTATTACTATCTAATTCACGACTTGCGGGGGCATTAATATAGGCAATTCCTTGGCTCCACACTCTTTTTATTGGAACATATCCGGATTCAGCATCGTTGTCTCTTTTTTTGTTTTTATTCAAATTAACGTTTCTTATTGCACTTGTAAAGATTACCGAGTTGAATGGATATATTTTTGATATAAGTTTATATTTCTCATAGGGACTTTTTAAAAGAATTATTGAACGAATTTCCGGATGGTTTTCATAATAGGGCAAAAGAGAACTTATTCTATCGTAGCTTCTCTGATCTTTTTCAAATTCTCCGATATCGAAATCTAATATTACTATCCGGGGCGAATATCTCTTTAGCATCCCTTTTAGAATTGCATAATGATAAAAAAGAGATTGCCCGTCTTTACCGGCGTTAAATGTGGACATATCCATCCTCTTTTCAAAAACGTTAGGATTGTAATGATGGTTGGCGGTCGACGATCCAAAAATCACTATTTCAGCGTTCGTACTGTCAATCGCATAACTGCTTCGGTAAAGCCATCCTGAATTCTGATGAAAATATAGATATTTTAATAGGCTTCCAATTGAAAAATCAAGCAAAAAGATGATGGTGAAAAATAAGAATACTTTTAGCAAGAAACATGGAATATTATTTTTTCTAATTTTATTGATCAAATTCATTTTTGGGTTTTCCTAAATATTTAGAAGGCAAAATAAATAAATTGTCCTCCGTCAAATACTCCCGCTATTAAAATATAAATTATTAGAACTGCATAGGATGCTTGCTGTATTACCCAATTTTTGTTCGAAAAAAA
The DNA here is from genome assembly GCA_036509585.1 of Hanamia sp. Classification (GTDB taxonomy): domain Bacteria; phylum Bacteroidota; class Bacteroidia; order Chitinophagales; family Chitinophagaceae; genus Ginsengibacter. Next base: position 4,079 of record DATCFI010000240.1, read on the forward strand.
GGAAAATGAGCAAATTTTGAATTCCTCCTGTATGTCGTATATCATCATTATCCCGCAGCCTATGATTAGGAACAAAAAAGTGGATACTCCATCAGAATAAAAACTACCAGGATTTGAAAAAATGCCATCAATAATGTTCATTGCCTCAACGAATGTGGTTGATCTGAATATAATAAGAGAAAATGTAACAAATAAAAAGGTGAACAAAATACTTATATTATGGTATATAACCCGGCGCATCTTTTTGGATATTTTTTTTCTTATTCTCTTTGTAATGGTTTCGTAGATAAGTGCTATTGCCTGCAGCAGGCCAAACAAAATATAATTCCATGAGGCACCATGCCATATCCCAATTACTGTGAAGCTGATGATTAAGGCGTAGAAAACAGCCCATTTGCCCCACTGTCGGTGATTTAAAGCCAAGGGATTAAAAATATAATCATTTACCCAGGAGGAAAGCGATATATGCCACCGCCGCCAGAAATCACTCATATTTATTGCTAATAAGGGGCGTTTAAAATTTTCCATCAAATTGAATCCAAACATTCTTGCTGTCCCTAAAGCAATATCAGTATATCCTGAAAAATCAGCATATACCTGGAAGGTGTATAATATAGTGGCAAAAAATAAGGTGGATCCGCTTTGTCCCTGTTGTGCAAAAACAGCGGTCTGAAAAATAGAAATTCTATCGGCAACTACCAATTTTTTAAATAAACCCCAGGCAATTCGCTTTCCCCCCTCGATTATATTTTCCTTATCAAAGGATATGCTTTTTTTTAATTGCGGCAAAAAAAGATTAGCGCGCTCAATAGGGCCAACTAATAATTTTGGAAAAAAAAGAACAAATGTGCCAAAATGAAAAATATTTTTTTCCGCTTTTATAGTCCCTCTGTAAATATCTATGTTATAACTAATAATCTGAAATATATAATAAGATAATCCGATAGGCAAAATTACATCTAAAAATGGAGGTGAGGTAGTAGATTTTGCACTAAACAGTCCGATTAGTTGAAAAACATTTTCAATTATAAAATTCCAGTATTTAAAAAAAATTAGAATTCCAAGATTTATAAGTAAACTGATACTAAGAAACCTTGATTTCTGATGTCGATAAGATGATTTTTCTATTTGGATGCCAAGAGCATAATTAGAAATAATAATGAAAGCGATAAGGAGCAGATAAGAAGGCTTTACATACATGTAAAACAGGGCGCTTACAATTATAATATAATACACTCGGTATTTAGAAGGAAGAAGGTAATAGCCCAGAAGGGAGCTTCCCAGAAACAAAAAATACACTATCGAAGTAAATAACATTAGTAATTCCTTTTTAGATATTTTTCATTTCCATTTTCTTTTGAACGCCATCGCATAAATCTCCAACATTTTTAAAGTTTAATAATTCATTCAGTTCAAATCTTATCTTGTAATATTTTTCAATAGCCGTGATTATTTGAATGTGATTGAGTGAATCCCATGCGTCGACATCATTAATGGTAGAATGCTTATTTAAAACAATAGAATCATCTTCTAGTATTCCAATAAATATTTTAGTGATATCTTTAATGCTTTGGTCGGATGTCATCGTTTAGAAGGTTAGGTCTTTGTTGAAAGAAAATGCGGGTTTGAAAAAGAGGTTGATTGAATGCGATTAAATTTTAGTTTCCCCCAGTAACGTCAATAAGCTTTCTTGTCTCCTTTAAAAACATAGTAAACTGTTAAAAAAAGTATTTTTATATCAAGCCATAATGTCCAGTTCTCTAAATACCAAAGATCCTTATTTACCCTCATCTTTATTTGATCAGGATTAGTTATCTCACCTCTATAACCATTAATCTGTGCCCAGCCCGTAATTCCAGGTTTTATAAATTGTCTTACCATATATTGATCTACCACTTTTGAATAATCGGTTGTATGTTTCAACATGTGTGGCCTTGGACCCACGAGACTCATTTCACCGCGTAATACATTTATAAACTGAGGAAATTCATCAAGGCTGCTTTTACGGAGAAACTTACCAAAGTTGGTTATCCGATCGTCATTGAGGGTAGCCTGTTTCAGATCGGCCTCATTATTGGATTTCATACTTCTAAATTTCCTGCAATAAAAAGGTTTTTTATTTTTTCCGGTACGTAGTTGTTTAAAAAAGACAGGCCCTCCGGATTCTAATAATATGATTAATCCAATTATCGGAATCAACCAGCTTAGGATAAAAATGGTTATTAATAGGCTCACTGTCAAATCAAGAAATCTTTTCTTAATTCTGTTCCCAATATCATCAAGAGGTTCTTTTCTCAAAGATAAAATTGGTAAATCCCCAAAGTATTCAATATGCACTTCGCGTGTAATAAATATTGATAGATTTGGGACAATTCTGAATCTGATACACTCTTTTTCAGATTGGTACATCAGATCATAAATGCTCTTATTTTGTTCAGGGGTAATAGTTGAAAATATCTCCTCTACTTCCATTTCTCGTGCGATGCGTAAGGTGTCAGAAATATTGGCTAATACAGGATAATGGGATAGTTCAGAAACTTTCTCATCGTCTTCAATGTAGCCTAAGATTTGCATGTTCAGGCCGTCCTGTTCAAAATAGTTGGCTAGTTTTTTTGCCGTATCGTTATACCCAAGTATGAGTACTTTTTTGATAACCAAATCGCTATTTCTAAAATACCTGAATATCCCCAGATATATAAATCTGTTTAAAAGCAGTGCTAATCCAAAACCTCCTAATGTGCTAATGATAAAAAATCTTGAGATTGATATTTCCCGGTAAAAAAATAAATAAAATAAGACCAGAATGATCCATACTAAATAGGTCTGGATTGTTCTCTTAATGAAATGTTCAAATTTTAAAATATTTGAGAATGTATATGTTCTCAAAATGAAAGAGAGGATTAACCACGCCGTATTGGCAAAAGTTAAATATCTGAAATAAGCGTCTGAAGTATTGTAGTGGATAATTTTCCCGAAAATAATTTGAGAAATAAAGAATGCCAGATTCAAAACAATTAAGTCCATAGCAACAAGTGTGATTTGCAGATATCGTTCGAATTGGCGGTTCAAATATATAATGATTTAAAATGTGCAGAGCATATAAGCATTATCATTGTCATAAAGAAATTGAATATTTTATGATAGGTTAAATACTTTCCTATACAAGTTTAATAAATTTCGACTTTCATGTTCCCACGAAAGCTTGTTAATTACTCTTTCATATCCATATTCTCCCATTCTGATTCGTTGATCAGGTTGGTCCAGTAACCAAATGATTTTATCGGCAAAATCTTTTGATGATGTATTTTCTGCATATAAAGAAGCATTCTGCGCCGACAATTTCCCTTCTTTTAAAGTAAATTGCACAATAGGTTTTTTAAGTGCCATATACTCCATTATCTTATTCATTGTAGATAAATTATTCATCTCTGTTGGCCTATCCGGATTAACACATACATCTGCTGTATTTAAAATCTCTACCATTGTCGGATCATCTACTCTACCGTAAAAATCTAAATAATCATCTAATTGCATTTCTGCGGATATATTTTTGATTTTTAAAAGTTCAGTACCATCTCCAATAATTGCAAATTGTACGTCATTGCGAATTTTCGTAATAAATTTCACTGATTCAAGCAAAAGGTCTAATCCTTCCTGTGCTCCTATTACTCCCACATATCCAATTAAAAACCTGCGGCCCTTTTTGTATTTAATATTTCCTTTGCCAGGCGCCAGGCGTTCTAACTTCGGCCCGCTTCTCACAACCTGTACTTTTCCAGGAAGCATTTTGCCACGTCGAATCGCAATTTCCTTGTAAGATTCATTTGTAGCGATACTATATTGGGCGGTTGCAAAAGTCATCGCTTCTGACCAAAGTAAAAATTTATGAAAAACTCCCTTTTTATTATATTTTGCAATATATAATTCAGGATTAATATCGTGGTGGTCGAATACATATTTAACGCCAAATAATTTATAAAGGAAAGCAACAAGAAATATTAGATCTGGTGGATTACAACCATGAATTACCTGGAATCTTTTTTTTATAAAAATTTTAAAACTCAAAAGAAATTCCCAAAATAAAGCAATTGTGTATTCTATGAAATATCCAATGACACCATCTCCCTCTGGCAAAGGATGCCGATAAATTTCAATTTCATCAATACATTCATAAGACTTATTATAACCTTTCATCTTGGGACAAATGATACTAACTTTTGCTCCATTCTCTTTAAGGGTATTGGCTTCCTGCCACACTCTTCGGTCAAAAGGGACAGGAAGATTTTCCACAATAATTAAAATATGCTTTCCTTTAAACATTCAGATTACCAATTAATTCCTATGTAGTTAGATTTGTTTAAAAGACTCTCATCCAAACGAACCATATCAATAATTATTTTATCTTCCAAATTTCTTAGAAACGGAATAAATTCTTTTTCTTTTGTATTTATTATGATAACATCAGACGTGTCAATGATTTTTTGTGCATTATCAACTAACATATTAGATAGATGAGGTATCCTGGATTCTATAAATTCTTTGTTAGTACCAGTTAATAAAGAAATATTAATGTGCTTATCATAAATAGCAAGATCACATCCTTTACCTATAAGTGCTTCAACAACTGCTACGGCTGGACTGTTTCGTAAGTCGTCAGTGCCTTCTTTGAAACTGAGTCCCAAAATCCCTAATTTTTTATTCCAATATTTATAGATGATTTTAACAGCCCGCTGAATTTGGATATCATTTGTTTTATGAATACTGTTAATGACAGGGGTATCCACGTAAATATCATGTGCAAGAGTCTGAAGCCCCTTCAAATCTTTAGGAAGACAGGAACCTCCATAAGCAAAACCAGGCTTAAAATAATAAGGGGAGATATTCAGTTGAGTATCCTTGCAAAAAATTTCCATTACCCGATGCGAATCTATTCCTAATTCGGTACAAATATTTCCAATTTCATTTCCGAAAGAAATTTTGAGTGCATGAAAAGAATTGTTCACATATTTCATTATTTCTGCTACTTTTAAGTCCGTGATGACTATTTCTGCTGGTAATTGTCTGTAAAGCTCAGCGATTTTTTTCGCTGCATCATTATTGTCGGAGCCGATAAGCGTTAGAGGAGGATTATAATAATCCCTCACGGCGGTTCCTTCCCGCAAAAATTCCGGGTTATCCACAATTGAAAAATTTACATTTCTTTTTTTCCCTGAAATTTCTTCAATGATATTCGCAAACTTATCACAAGTCCCTGGTAGTATGGTGGATCGGATTGCGATAATATGAAATTCTTTCTTTTCTTTTAAAGCTAAGCCAATATCTTCAGCAACCTTCAAAATATACTCCAGATTTAGATGCCCTTTTTCAGAGCTTGGGGTACCAACGGCGACTATACTGATTTCTGTTTTTAGAATTGCTGACTTTGAGTCCGTTGTTGCTGCAAGATTACCCGACATTCTTTGTTCAAAAATGATCTTGTCTATTTCGTTTTCAATAATAGTTGCTTTTCCGGCGTTAATCTGATCAACTTTAATCTGACTGATATCAACGCCTATAACAAAATGCCCGTTTTTTGCAAGGCATCCAAGACTGACACATCCAACATAACCTAGTCCGAAAATACTAATGTTCATAATTAATTAATTGATATTACTGTTTCTAATTTTATATTTCCGACAGCTTCAATGGAACAGATTATTGTGTTGCAAGGCTCTTTGCTCATAAAAGATTTTGAATACCATCCTGTTATTTCAGGTTCGGTTTGGCCCCGCACTAATTTAGTTATTAATTTTAAATCTGTTTGCAAAGTCAGATTTGTTTTTTTACTGCTGGTTAGTTCGAATTGATTCTTCTTTATACTATTGACTCGTATTAGTGGATGAATATGAAATGGCATTTCGACAAGAAAAGTATCTGGCTTTTGACAATCAATGTTATCGAATATTTTAATTGTTTGGTTTTTTTTCTCGAAAATGATTTCCCTTCTATGTGATATGCCAAGATTCTCATATCCGTTATGTTGAGCACTAACAAGATCGTAATCTTCGTTTGATTCAGCTTTCAGCACTTTAGTCTTATAATGTTTCAACCATAGCGTTGGGCCACCTATGGTAGCTTGATTGAGTTTATTAATTCTTATAGTATTGTGAGCCAGTGTTCCCATAAAATAATCACGCCACAAAGACTCAGTATGATAAGTATAAGTGCCTGAATCAATAAAAAAGGGTTGTCCATCAACATGCAGTATAAAGGAAAGAGCATCAGCGTGGCCGTGGGCTGCTATAGACAAAAACCCAAGTGGTGCAGCATCAAAATGCAGATAGATTTCATCATTATCGTCTTTTTTTCTGAAGAAAAAATGACCTTCCTCTTTATAAAGTTCAGATTTTTCCTCAATTGATACTAAAGGGACTGACTCAAAGGCATTTCTACCGGATTCGCCAAATAGCAGTTTATTTTTCAGGTCAAATCCATTGCTTTTAATTTTTAGCCTTGGATCCTGAAAAATAATTGTGCCGGAAGTGAGTAATGATTTGAAATTATTGAAACCTTCATCAAAATCAACGATAAAACATTTGCCATCATCCTCATCTCCATAAGGCGGAAAATTTGCTTTGCTGTCGAGGAAATTAAAGATGTAATTAAAAATATTATGCAAATACGATTTATATTTTAAATTGAAGGGATTTTTCGTTTTTTCACCTACAATAAAAGCGATCAAAAAGAAATCAGTAATAAACTGTATATACTCTGCGGCTTCTTCTTTATTAATTCCTTTTGGTGAATGTTGTTTTACAATTTCTTCTTCAAGCCCTTTTTTTGAATATTGTTTCCATTTTTCTGATTCCTGAAATTTCCATTTAGAACACGCAACAAAAAGCCCCGAATATTCTGAAACAAGGTGGTTGTTTGCCGAAGAATATTTAGAAGGATTTTGATAAGAATAGATGCAATGAGAATAGATGGAAGGAATCCAGTCTTTCTCTGCAAACTCTTTAAAAGTTTTATTTTCAACCATTAGACTATCTGCATCAAGCACCTCCCAACAAAGAAACCAATTTATTAGTCTAAGATTTACCTCTATATTGCTATACCAGTTTATCCCGTGTAAATATGGATTATCTAAAATCCATGATTTTAATATTTTAATGAAGATGTATAAATGAACATCATCTTTAGTTCTGTTATAATCTATAGCAATTTTCATCAAAAACTGCAACCGATTTACCTCCCAAACTGCTTTGGCAGAAAGGGAAGGATCGCTCAAGATATTAATACTTTTCGAAAATATTTTGGGAAAGGATTGATTGGAAAAAACATCTTCATGCCAATCAATGTTATCAGGGTCGGAAAAATTAAATTTCTTTCCAAATATGTTAATTACAGGAGCCTCAGACTCTGTGTTAAAAGATACTTCTTCTAAAATTCTTTTTTCAACCTTATATTTTGCGGGATCTATATTTTTATGCTGAAGGAAATGCTTCTGGTATTTTTTTTGTAGAACTTGTTTTACCCTATATGGAAATTCCGGGATTGAAAAAGTTTTGAGCCTGTTTAGATGCCACCTAATCATAATAAATCTTCAAAAGAGATTGAATAACTTTCTTTGGTCATGATACTTTCTACGGCAAGTATGGTGGTATAGCAGCTCAGTGCTAAAGAACTGAAAGGAACAGGGTTTTTGCCGGTTTTCACGGCATCTATGAGTTCTATCATTTCTTCCTGTTGTCCTTTATTATTGATTGGAAATCGTTTTTTGGTGACTTTGCCGTTTTGATATTTAACTACATTATTGAAATTGTCAAACTCAAGATTAGTACTGTCTCCCGTAATCAGGATTTTTTCTTTTGGATATTTTTTATCTCCATCTGCTAGGTAAGCAATTACACAACTTGAGCCATTCTTAAATTTAATAGTAATATAAGTATTGTCTTGTTCCGGCATACTTGCAACGGTGGTATTATTTGCAAAAACTTCAATTGGATCTGAGTCCACTAGATATTGGACAGTATCGATAAAGTGGCCGGCTTCTCCTATAATTCGCCCTCCCTGCTCAGGAAATTGGTACCATTTATCCATGGGTATATAGCCAGCATTTACCTGGTAATAAATTGAATAAGCAACATTTTTCTTTAATTGTTTTTTCAAATATTGAATGGAAGGAGAAAATCGCCTGTTGTAACCAACCATTAATACACGATTTTTTTCATGGTAAATTTTTACAATCGCTTTCAACTCATCTATCGAAATAGCTAATGGTTTTTCTACATATACATTTTTATCTTTTTCAAGTGCATCAATTACCATTTTCGCATGTTGATTATGCCGTGTTGCAATTAAAATGGTGTTTACATTTGTATCAGCAAGCATTTCCTGGTAATTAGTAGTGGCATAGCTGAATCCGAATTTAGCTGCCTTATCCTTTGCATTGATTCCTGTAGCTGTTGATATTCCAACAAGATTTGCTTTGTCTTTTAAGAACGGCATTAGCATAGTACTTGCATAATTACCGGCTCCAATAACCCCTAGGTTGACCGCATCTTGTTTAGATGTTACAGACTTTATTTTTACAGTACGGGTTTCTGTATCTATATCGGTTGGATATTTTAATATCACACCAAGATAATCTTCATTACCCTCTTTGATATCCATAAACGTTCTTTCTGAATCAGCGAAATCAAATTCATGCGTAATCAATTTTGAAAGGAACAATTTCTTATCCTTTAAAAGCTGCAAAACTGACATCATATTTCTTTGTTCAGTCCATCTCACGTGTCCGATCGGATAGTCAACACCATTTTCTTCATATTGGGCGTCATATCTGCCAGGCCCGTAAGATCTAGAAAAACGAAAGTCTAACTCTTTATGATAATATAAATCCCAGGGCAAATCCATTTTTGTAATGCCAATGTCAACGATTTTGGCTTTGTCTCTTGCAATTTTACCGGCAAGCACAATAGGGTCATTACTTTGTGTGCCTGTACTTAAAATGATAGAGTCACATCCAAAGCCATCTGTTAATGCATTAATTTCTTTTTCGAAATCAGTTTTGGAAGCTACTTCAGCAAAATAAGCACCGTTAGACAAAGCTAAGTCGCACTTGCTTTTTGAAATGTCGAAACCAAATGCCCTGCATCCATTAGCCTGGATGATCTGAATTAATATCTGCCCTAAAAGCCCTAAGCCTATTACAGCAATATTTTCGCCGATTTGGGATTGAGTTTGCCTAAATCCCTGCATAGCTATGGAAGCAATAGTAGTAAAGGCCGCTTCTTTCAAATCAACACCATCAGGTACTTTTGCGCAGAGATTTTTTGGAATAAAATTTACCTCTGAATGATTAGCATATCCTGCACCTCCGCATGCAATTATATCCCCAATCTTTAAATGATCAACTCCTTTTCCAACTTGAATGACTTCTCCCACCAAGCTATAACCTAATGGAGAGAGAGAATCCAGTTTGTTCATTACTTTTCTATAAGTAGCAATAGGGCCTTGTTGTGCAAGTGTGTTAAGCACATCTTTAACCTGCTCAGGCTTTTTCTTTGCCATTTGAAAATAACTTAAATCGGCATTTTTCATTTTCATCACTTCTGTACCCACGCTTACTGCAGAATAAATGGACTTTACCAACACGCCTCCGGTTTTGCAATAAGGCACAGGTAATTCTTCTATGGTTAAGGTGTTTCTTTTAATATTTTGAGTAATTTGTCTCATTCTGTTGTTTGTGTATTAAAATAATTTCTTCAATTCTGTTCTTCCGGCATTAATGTTGGCACATGATGTTGCTTATCAAGATATTCTCTGCACCATAATTCTACTGTTAATAGCTGATAAATTTGATAAGCATTATCGTCTATTCCCCTTCGATCGTTATCAACCATCTTATTTATAACTTCAAAATTGAATAAGCCTCTTTTTTCTATGTTTTCTTTTGACAACAAATCATCAACCATACCTTTAAGATCATTTGATATCCAGGAACGGATGGGCGCCCCAAAGGAAGCTTTGGGTCTATAAATAATTTCCTTAGGCAAAAACTGTTCTGCAGCTTTTTTTAGTATGTATTTCGATTCACCATGTTTAATTTTAAGGTGTCCGGGTATTTGCATCGCTTTTGTAATGACATCTTTATCAATAAATGGCACCCTAACTTCGACCGATGCAGCCATAGAAGCGCGATCAGTATAGGTAAGATTTAAGCCAAGCATGAACATCGAAAGGTCTGTATTGCACATTCTATTTATCGGATCTTCTTTAAATTTAGTTTCAAATATTTTTTTGTGCTCCTCATTAATTTCTTTAATTGCATCCCAATAAGCAGGTTTTAAAAGTGCTTTCAACTCAGTATAATCATAATATGAATAGCTTCTCATATAGGCCTGATCAATGGGCATATTTGCAAATCCTGTAAATCGCTTAGCCCATCTGCCGAGTTTAAATCCCTTTCCAAATAATTTTACGGGAAGCAAGTCAACAGTTTTAATAATTATCGACTTAATAGGTTTGGGTAATTTATTGAATCTTAATGCCAGTAATGTTGCTTTTTGCCTCCGGTATCCAAAAAATATTTCGTCGGCTCCCATCCCGGATAATAGAACCTTCACACCTTTTTGCCTGGCAGTCTTGCAAATCAGAAAAGTATTGATTGCTGCAGGATCACCAATTGGCTCGTCCAGAATCCTTACCATTTCAGGCAGTTCTTTTAAAATATCAGGACTTATTTTTATTACATTATGGTCAAATTTAAAACTGTCAGCAAGTATTTTAGCATACTTTTCATCGTCAGGCATTTTTTCAATCACCTGGTCTTTTTCTGAAGTGCCAATGGTAAACGTGGATAATTTAGGATTTGTTTTTTGTGCAAGCACGGAAATCAAAGAAGAATCAAGGCCGCCACTTAAAAAACTGCTGACAGGAACATCCGCGATCATGTGCCGATTAACAGACATTTTAATTGTTTCCGCAACTTCGGCGGCAACTTTATTTTCATTGGAAGACAAAATAGTTTTATCATCCAAATCCCAATATTTTACTAATTTAATTCCCGATTGTTTTTGATATAGAATATAGTGAGCGGGTTGTAATTTATAACAACCATTAAACATGGATTCATTTCCACTAACCCAACGATAGTTGATACTACTCACCAGCGCTTTGTGATTAATAGTCTTATTGAATCCCGGAATATCAACGAGCGTTTTTAACTCAGAGCTAAAAGCAAAAGCGTCATTTATTTGAGTATAGAAGACCGGCTTTATCCCAAAATGATCCCGAACAAGAAATAATTCCGCGGTTTCCTTATTGTAAATTGCAAAAGCGAACATTCCACTTAAAAAGTTCACGCATTCACTTCCATAATGTTTATACATTTCAAGAATTACTTCGGTGTCTGAGGAACTTATAAATTTTGCGGGTTTTTCTTTTTCAAGCTTTTCTCGAAGTTGTTTATAATTGTATATTTCACCATTGAATACAATGACAAGATTATCCTTCTCAAAGGGCTGGTTACCGGCTTCACTCAAATCAATTATGGAAAGCCTTCTATGAGCCAATGCAATGTTTTTATCATACCATACCTTGCTATTATCCGGACCTCTATGCTTCTGAATTATGTTTGCGTTTTCAGCAAGAATAATATTATTTTGAAATCCCGTAAAGCCTGCTATTCCGCACATCGTTTCTATATATTTATTTTGGTAATTCGTCTTTCTGAACCTTAGTATAGTCTGTAAAACTCTTATAAACAGATAATGATTAGCAAAAAATTGTTAGCTAACCTCGCCACTACGCTTCTGTTTTTAGTATGGTATTGAACACATTTTTAATATTGTGTTCAAAATGCTGTATCGTATAATTTTTAAAAAACCGATCCTTGCCTTTCGTACCCATTCCATCCCTTAAATTTTCATTATATATCAATAAGGCTAGTTTATCGGCTAATTGTTGAATATTTCTGGGTTCTACTACAAAACCTGTTACGCCATTAATTACAGCTTCTGAAATGCCCCCTTCATTTGTCGATAGTACTGGTAGGGCAAATTGCATAGCTTCCAAATTTACTAATGGAAATGCTTCATTACCGTAAAAGGTCGGAAACACAAAAATGTCTGCCGCTAAGAATTCATTGTATTTGTCTTCGCCATACCTGGGGCCAATTACATGTACACAGTTTTCCAAATTTCTTTCTCTTATATAATTTTCAATTGTAGCAATGGATAAGTCTGTAGGCCCGCCAGCTAACCTCGCATTAAAAATAAATTCCTGATCTTTTAAAATCTTTAGGGCATCGATCAACTTTAATATTCCTTTATTTTCAATATAATTAGAAAGATACAGGATTTGGACAACTTTATTTGGCTTCGATGTCTTTTGAGTTGATTTTGAATATACGGGGATGCCACAAGGTACAATGAACGGAACTGAAGAATAAACCGACTTTATATCTTCAGTTAAATTTTTAGCAAGACAGATAACGTAGGTGTTTTTAAAAACAAATTTATAAAGATTTCTCTTTAAAATACTCTTCTCACTCTCCTTCTTTATTCCTTTACCATGTAAGTGAAATAAAATCTTTGAACCACAAAGTTTTAGGATCGAAACATAAATAGCGTCTCTATAGAATGCATACCCTGATATAGAAAGAGTAAAATAAACCAAATCAGGTTTAAATTTTATTATCTTCTTAAAAATGACAAATGCATAATTTATTGATTTAAAAATTTTAAGAAATGAAAATTTTTCTAACTCTTTTAATGAAGGTGCAAATTGTAAGTTTATTATCTGGGTATCGAAATTATCATTGATAATATTGCTTTTCGATAAATAGCTATTCATTAAACTGGCGCCATGTATAGGAGGTGGCAATTGCATGATACACAAGATTCTTTTCATGCCTGTGAGAGTATTTTATTTATGGTAACTGATGCTTCTGTCACAGAAAATTTAAATTCACTATTTAAACCTTTGTTCTTATTTAGCATCTGCAAAATTTTCTCTGCAAATAAAGCGGGATCTCTTTTGTCAATTACGAAACATTTTTTTTCATCAGAAATTAATTGTTTTATACCTCCTACATCTGTCGAAACGACAGGGGTGTTGCAAGCAAGAGCTTCCAATACCACCATAGGAATACCTTCGAAAAATGAAGAGATAATCAAAACAGAAGATTGACTATATATCTTTCTTAACTTTTGTTGATCAAATACGGCTCCGAGAAAGAAAAAAAGACTCGCCTGGGATTTTGATTTAATATAATCTTCAATGTTCTTTTTATAAGAACCCCTGCCAACCAAAACGCCTTTCCACTTTCCTTTTTCTTTTTTATCCAAATAACTTACAATGTCAACATACAATTCCAGGCCTTTCACTTCTTCTAATCTTCCTACAAATAAAATTATGTTTTCATTGATTTCATTTAATAAACCAGATCGTATAGTATCAAAATAAAAAACAGATGTATCAACGAAGTTGGAAATTAAAATTGCGTTCTCTTGTTTGTGGTATTTTTTTACAATATCAAAGCATAAATGATCTATCACTATAATTTTATTTGCATTGTCAATATTTCTCTTTCTAATATTCGACCATAAAATTTGAAATATTTTATTTCTAAACAATTTATTTTTTGCTTTTGCTAATGCATTGGTTGCTCCATGCATGTGGTATAGGATGGTATATGTAGGATCTGCCCAATATAGCATTTCTTCTGAATGAGAATAAATAGAATGAATATTATACATTCTGAAAACTTCATTTATATTTCGGCTGTACCAAAATGTTCGAATTCTTTCGGGAACTTTAGATCCCGTCGGAAGATAGACAATAGGGTATATTGTAATATTTTCATTTAGTTTTATTTCTCTTTTTAAATGCTCCTTTTTTGAAGTGCTTCCAATTAAATATATTTTTTCAGCTTTGATATATGGGAGAATACTTTTAATTACTCCTGAAGCGCCGCCAATGGTCGAAGATGTTGGATTGTTCCAGTCTTCGAAGTCACAAATGCATAATATGGCTAAATTCATTAAAGAAGGATCTATTTATATTCCAGGATTTATATCCCAGGAACTTTAGGCATTTTTTTATACTCTTCCCAACAACTTTCCTTTTAGATTTTCCAGTATGCTAAAAGTTAACCTTAAACCTCAAAAGCCAGTGACGAAAAAATAAAAAAACTCTTTTTTTGTAAATCGAAATTATAAAATCAATACTGTTTATTATATCAATTAAAGAAGCACCAGATTTTTCTCTTTATCCTCTGTAAACGATCATTATAATGATTTAATTTTAAACTTTTATAGGACCTTTTATATTCTATATCCCCTGTATCATGTGTCACGTTTCCATTCATTTGACATGATATAACTCTTGAAACACATACAATTTGCGTAAATGGCAATATTGAAGACAACAATCCGTTTCTAAAACAATCTTCCGCTGCTTCTTGTAAAACCGGAGGACCTGATAAGCCTAATACTTCATGATTAAATTTTATGATCGGGACATTTTCCCGGAGGGCTAATCTATTTCTGAGAAATTCAAATCCATAATATGTTGCTTTATGATTGTTGTCCTTTGAATTTTGTAAAGTTTTTTGTGCTGCATTCAGAAAAACAGGGTTTTCAGGTATGCTTATAATGAGCCATTGACAAATATCTTTATTAGTACCTAATTGTGTTACAAATGCAGATTCGGGTTCTATCCATTCCCGCAAAGGTTTAATACACTTACAATCGATATCAGCATATACCCCCCCGTATTTATACATAATGAGATATCGCCAAAGATCAGCTTTTGAAGCGCCGTATTTAAGCTTATTATAGCCATCAACGTATTCAGGAAAATCAGTTTTCAAAAAATCAATAATGTCATCATCATCACAAAATCTATATTCATATTCAGGATTAAGGTCTATCCATGAATCAGCATAAGTTTTCATGAAAACAGGGACTACGTTGGTTTTCATTGTTTGCCAGATTATTTTGGGGACCTTTTGCGCGTACTCCTTTTTATCCCTGGCAACCAACATCTTTGGGATCGTTGCAAATTCAGTCATATAAAATTTTTATAAATATTGATTTAAACGAAGTATTCCAATTCAGCAGACGGAATCCATCATTGTTGGTACAATGTTGACTTTACATTATTATACCATTTAACAAAATGTCTAATCCCTGTTTCGAACTCGTATTTTGGATTATAGCCTAATTCTGTTTTTGCCTTTGAAATATCGGCATAAGTCCTGATGACATCCCCCTGCTGCATTGGCAACTTGTTCAAAATCGCTTTTGCATGCAGGGTCTCCTCTATGACTTGAACCATCTGTTTTAAAGTAATAACTTTAGATTCTCCGAGGTTGTATATCTTATATCCCTCTAGATGATTTAAAGAACAATTAATTCCTTCAACGATATCGTCAATATAAGAATAATCCCTGGAGGTTGATCCATCGCCATAAAATGGGATTGGTTTGCCTTCCTGGATTAGCCTTGTAAATTTGTGAATTGCCAAATCTGGGCGTTGCCGTGGTCCGTACACAGTGAAAAATCGTAAACAAGTAATATTAAAATTATAAAGATGATGATAAACATGACATAAAAGTTCTCCACTTTTTTTAGTAGAGGCGTACGGTGAAATAGGATTGTCAACGTAATCTGTTTCTGAAAAGGGAACTTTTGAATTGTTACCATAAATTGATGAAGATGATGCAAAGAGCATTTGCTTGACATTGTATCGTCTCATTGATTCCAACAATGAAACAGTCCCATTAACATTTACATCATAATATTCTGCAATTGAATCTATAGAGGGCCTTACACCAGCCTTAGCAGCTAGATGGATTACGACGTCCACGCTTTGGAAAGAAAAAATTTCATTTAAAACTTTTTCATCCCGGATGTCGGCCTTATGAAGCTGGAACTGTTTGTTCTGGTTTAATTGGGCCAAATTCTGTTCCTTAAATTCAGCGGGATAGAAATTATCAAAATTATCTATTCCAATAATATTATGCCCCAATTTGATAAAATATTCGCACACATGAGAACCTATAAATCCCGCAGCGCCTGTAACTAAAATATTCATTAATTCTTATTTTTCTGGATTAGTTTTTTATACATTGAAATATAACTGTCAGTCATAATTTTTAGGTCGAACGAAGTATGAACTATTTCATTTCCTACTTTCCCAAATTTAATACGCAACTCTTTATTGTCTATCAATTCTTGAACACTTGCTATAAATTGGGCACTGTTATCAGGCTCTATAAGAAAACCATTTTGGTTATCGAAAACTACTTCATTCGTTCCTCCGCCCTTCGTTGCTATTACCGGCTTACTTAGTGCCATGTATTCAATTATCGAATTGGAAACGCCCTCCCCATGTACTTTTGAGTTGGTCAATAAAATTCCTACATTAAATAGATTAATAATTGATTCCACATCAGTTCTTTTTCCTAAAAAAATAATTCTATTTTTTAGAAACGGAGGGACACTATCTTTTATTACATTAAAATTATTACCAGTTCCTACTAAAACAAACCTAAGGGAATCATTAGAATTGATTAGAGACACGGCTCCTTTTATTAATGTTTCATAATCTTTCCGGCTATCGAACCCAGCCACCATCCCAGCCACAAAAATATTGTCAAAGTTTTCCTGAAATATTTCTTTTCGAATGATTTCAGGATCTTTTAAATTTTCAAACCTATTAAAGTCCATTCCGTTATAAATGCAGGAAGAATTTTTAGAAGGAGCTTTATAGGCTGCCAGGCCAGCATTGGAGTTCCCTATAATCTTATCTGAAAATGGGAAAGTTAATTTTGCACGAAGCCAGAGTTTGTTAAAGATGTTTTGTCTTACAGGAGTATCTACCACCATTCCATTAACAAATTTAATATTTAATAGTTTACATGTTGGTGCTGAAATTACTGCTGTCATACTATCCCAACAATGCACAACATCAGGTTTGTATTTTTTACAAATTTTATAAAATTTGTAAAAAATAGATAAGTCTTTTTTTGTTTTTCTTATTAGATAATGAATGTTAATATTTAAGTCGTAAACCTGCTGATAATGAACCTCCTTATCCATAATGACAATTTCGAAATTAACTTCAGGATTTGATCTCAATCCCTTCATCAATTCTGCTAGTCTTCTTTCTTTACCACCGGCAGACAAACTATCAATAAAGAACAATATTCTCACGAAGGTTTCTTTCCTATTTTTAATTTAATTATGAAATCTTCTACCATGAAAGATTGCAGATTAATTGAGTTGTCATGCCAGTTCAAATTACTGTCCCAATATCCCTTGCAATCATCGGAAGCGCCTTCCATCGGAAAACAATAACTTATTTCAACAATTTTAGGTTCATTATTAAGCCTTACAAAATCCAAAGCAACAGATTGAGTTTCCAATTTTGTTGCCGTTTCAAATGCGCATTGGATGCTCTTTTCATCAATTAATTCTGGGTCATATTCACATAGACCACTTCCGGAAGCTCTGAAATCATTTTTTCTACAGTAACGGCGGCATCCGAAACATCTGTTTCCAATAATCACCAGCCGGGTATCATAATGATTGTTTGGAATAAAATCCTGAAAATAGATGTAGCCTTTTTGGTTATGCGAGAATCGTTCAATTTCGGTAGGAATAAATAAACGCCCGAAACCTCCCATCACTTTTTTTACCGCTGCTAAATTTTTATCCCGTCCTAATACCCAAAAGCGATCTTTTAGGCTCGAAATTCGGTTTCTTGGCAAGAACCCGTTTGTAAAAGCTTTTTTAACCAGGTGTCTAGCCTTTTTCTTTGTTTTAACAAGACTTACATTGACAGAACCTGATCCTCCCCTGAGCTTAAATACTTTGGGGAAAGAAGCTTTCTCAATCCACTTCAAAGCTTCTTTTACTGAATAAAATACATAAGATTTTACTAAGGGGGCTCCAATAGCTTCCAATAAGTATTTTTGACCCACTTTATCGTCAAAATACCAGGAAGTATTTGTGTCGGGAAAAACTCCAACACCTTTTTTCTCTAATGATTTTGTTAATTGCCGTGCAAATAATGCAGCTTTGTAATCATTCTGGTTCCAATTCCACATTAATCCATCACAATCATCAAGTTCGTTAATTATATCAGTATCATAACAATTTACCTTTTTGAAATCAATTTTATTTTCCAGACAATAATTAATCCAGCGATCACTAAAACTCCCGGGATTATCGTGTATGGCTATTTTCACTTTATTTTTAATTTAAAGCAGCAAATGATATTTGAAATTATTGCGCTTAATTTTTCTTTTAAGATTTGGAGTACCATCTAATAAGATAGTGAATCTTAATAGTCAAATTCTAAACTTAACTGTAATGAATTATTTGTTCCTCACTACTAATACGAAATCAATATCCGTTTTAAATAAGATCCTTCATCAATTCTGTTAATCTCCCTCCTTTGCCATTCAAATTCTGTTAGTCTGAAAAAAATAGTGTATTCCTATGAACACACGACATTCGAGTTTAATTGTTTCAGGAAATCTTCTATTATAAAATATTGCGGATTAACTATTTGATCATGCCAGATTAAATTGCTGTCCCAATAGCCGGGGCAATCATCGTAAGCTGGCCCCATGGTATAACAATAGCTTATTTCAACTATTTTCGGTTCGTTATTGAGTATAACGAAATCAAACGCAACGGACTGGGCTTTCAATTTTCTTGCTGTTTCAAATGCGTATTGAATGGCTATTCTATCGAATAATTTTGGGTCATGTTCAAACAAGCCACTTCCGGAGGCCCTAAAATCACCCTTCCTGCAATAACGTCGTATTGCAATACACCGATTCCCTATAACTACTAAACGAGTATCGAAATCATTACCAGCTATAAAATCCTGAAAATAGATGTATCCCTTTTGACTATGGGAAAATCGCTCAATTTCCATAGGTATGAATAAACGTCCAAAACCTCCAATAACCTTTTTTACAGCTGCTAAATTTTTGTCCCGTTTTAATATCCAAAAGCGATCTTTCAGGCTCGAAAGTCGGTTTATTGGTAAGAACCCCTTGGTAAAAGCTTTTTTAACAAGGTATTTGGCTTTTTTCTTTGTTTTAATAAGACTTACATTGATAGAACCCGCTCCTCCTCTAAGCTTAAATACTTTTGGGAAAGAAGTGTTCTCAATCCAGTCCAAAGCTTCTTCTGCCGAATAAAATACATAAGATTTTACAAAGGGAGCTCCGACAGCTTCCAATAAATATTTTTGACCCACTTTATCGTCAAAATGCCAGGAAGTATTTGTGTCGGGAAAAACTTTAATACCTTTTTTCTCTAATGATACCGCTAATTGCCGTGCAAATAATGCTGCTTTGTAATCATTTTGGTTCCAATTCCACATCAACCCATCACAATCATCAAGCTGGTTAATTATGTCACTATCATAACAGTTTACGTTTTTGAAATCAATTCTATTTTCCAGGCAATATGTAATCCAGCGATCACTAAAACTCCCGGGAGTATCGTGTATGGCTATTTTCATGTTATTATAAGTTAAGAGGACGATTTTTCAACTTCGCTTAATTTTTTTAAGGATTTAAAGAATTATCTGGGTTAATGTAGTTATTGAGAATTTCAAATGCAATGTCTCTATGCGCTTCACAACGCGAATGATTTAGAATTGATTTTAACTGGTCACGCCTTAAAAAAAGAAATTCCATTCCTGATTTTCTGATTGCAGAACGGAAATACTTGTATTTCAGAAAATAGGAAGTACTATAGATAGAAAGTACTTGTTTTCTTTGCTTTTCTATAAAAATTTTGAATTTTTCATTTAATTTAACTTTGTCATTAATTATTGAATTGATATACTCAATTTTGTTTTCAAGATCTGCTTTCTCTTCTCCTTCCAATAACTGCACCTTCATAAGATCAGCGCATTGCTTAAATGGATGTAAGTTCCAAGTAACCTCTTTCTTGCTATTGATCTGTAATGTTAGCAATAAACCCTGATACCATTCTTTTAAGTCAGTATCTGAATCAAACAGAAAGTTCCCTAAGCCATAAAAAATGG
This sequence comes from Hanamia sp., assembly GCA_036509585.1. Taxonomy (GTDB): domain Bacteria; phylum Bacteroidota; class Bacteroidia; order Chitinophagales; family Chitinophagaceae; genus Ginsengibacter. The sequence continues at coordinate 24,143 of DATCFI010000240.1, forward strand.
GCACATCATTAAAGATTTCATATCCGCTGATAAAATGAGTGTGGTGACCAATGATTATTGAAGCGCCTTGTTCGGCATAAAATCGATACTGATCCACCATTCGGGGGCTTGGAAAATGATAATATTCGTGCCCACCATGAACTATTAATATTACGACATCTGCTATCTTCTTTGCTTCAATGATTGTTCTTGTATTTGCAATAAGATTCATAGGATTTGCACCTCCCTTGGTTTCGTTTGCGTTGCACCATTCGTTCTCTGCTATATTTATCACTGCAATCGATAATGCTGCGAATTCTTTATAAAATATTTTATTTGCTCCAGCCAATGTGAGCCCGGCACCTACGGTTTCTATATCATGATCTTTGCATAATTCCAATGTGTCAGCCAATCCCTTAATCCCATAATCGTAGATGTGATTATTAGCGAGCGTTACCAGGTTTGTGTTTAAAATCTTCAGGGCTTTTATTGTTTTGGGCGCTGCTTTTAAATTAGGTCCTGTTTTTTCTATCTTATTGTCATTCCCGGCATTTGTTAGCGGGCTTTCCAGATTTAATATGTTAAAATCTGATTTTTTGAATAAGTCCAAAATTGTTGTATCAAAAAGAGAGACAGGATCCTCTTGTGCAATAAGCTCTAATCTGCCTCCAAGAAACAAATCACCTGCTATGTTTAAGGTTATGTTTTTCATTTTCTATTTAATGCTTTTGATATACATCGTGATTGAGGAAAGAAATAAAGCTTTTAATTTTTAAGTATAGGTGTTTATTATCGTTAATTTTATAATCAATAACACCTAATCTTGACTAGCAAGCAATTTTTCTAGTTTTTTAGCCTGCGTTAAATAATTAAATTCTGTATCGACTAATTTTTTACCTTCTAAACCTATCCTGGTTCTATTTGTATCTGATAATGCCTCACGTAATTTTTCTGAAAATTTTTCAGCATTATCAGGTTCTGCGATATATGCATTAACCTTGTCACTTAGAAAAAGGCCTATTTCTCCAACATTCGTAATCACTACAGGGTTTCCTGTTGCCAAATACTCGCCGAGTTTTGTTGGGAAGCCGCCTTCTGCCTGCTTGTTATCGGGCCTTGCAAGGGCTAAAATATCTGAATTCTTAAGAAATTTGGGCATTTCTTCCCTGCTAATACGGCCCGTAAATACTACTCTATCTTCTATTTTTAATTCTTGAACAAGTGATTTCATTTTTTGTTTTGTCATTTCGTTATTTAAGGAACCGATCAGTTGTAACTTTACAAAAGGGAATTCGTTAGCAATAATTGCAAACGATTTGAGTAAAATCGGCACTCCATCTTTATCACCTTCTAAAGTACCACAGTACGTAATTACTGGGTTTTCATTATCGGACTTATTTTGAAGATGTTCAAACCTGGATGGATCCACAATCATGTTTACTATAATAATATCTGACTTGGTTAATGTAGAAAAATAGTTTTTTAGAGCATGATTTATTACATATAATCCATCAAACTTTTTTACAATAAACCTTAGATAGATATTGAGATCAATTTTTCCTAAAATTGATTTGTCTGCGACCATAAAAGGATATTCCGTTCGTTCATGAAATATCTTTAAACCCAATCGTTTCCCCTGATTTATTAATGGAATTAGAATTGGAATACTTGGGTCGAGCAAAATAAGCACAGAAATTCGTTTCTCTTCATTAATTCTTTTTAACATATCTACCGCTTTGTTAATGCTTTTAAAATGAAGTTGAATTTTTTTAATTTTTGAAAGATTATTTGTCTTTTTAGAGGAAACACAGGTGAATTTGACCTGATTGAATTTAATCTCATTTTCATCCCATTGTTGTTTTTTTAATAAAATAAATTCAACTTCATGGCCCAGTTCTATTAGTCCTTTCGAATACGCGAGATGCCTGTTTGTAGCGGCTCCACCGTTAGGATATTGTCCGGAAGAAATGAAGATTAGTTTCATTTTATTATTCCAATCCATTTATTGGTGAATCTCTTATTCTCTACCTCGGATCGACAATTTGGTAATTTCAGTTCATTCTTAAGAGACAGTTAATTGGGAACTTCCGTTTTATCCGTCTATATTAATTTAAACCGGAAATGCTATGAATTATTAATTAAAAATGGGTGGTTAACATGGTAGTCTTTATCAAACTAATATCAGACGAATGCTTTTCTAAATTCATTTCGAACTATATTACTGTCAAAATGGTTTTTTGCAAACTCTTTAGCCGAGACGCCTAGTTTAATTCCTAAATCTCTATTCTCGTATGCTTCTTTAATGGTACTTTCTAACTTTTTGATGTCTTTTTCAGATACTACGAATGCCCATTGATGTTTTAAGGCATGTTTTGTGATGGCGGTTTTAATGCTCGAATACACTAGAATCGGTGTTCCCGAAGCCATATATTCACTTGCTTTTGTAGGCATCGAAAATTTTAAGAACGAAACGGATTGTTCATCAAAATCATTGGGTATTAAAAGCAAATCAGCTTTTGCAAAAACTGCGGGTAATTCAGAATAAGGAACCGGGCTATTTAGTTTGATAAAGTTGAATTTTGACAAATCATCCAAAATAGCATTGTAATTAATAACTTGGATATGCAGTTCAATTTTTAAGCCTTGGACAATAAGATTTTTTATGGCTTCAGCAATATCAAGAAAACAATTTTGGATGCCGGTTCCAATCCTGCCGGCATATAAAATTACAAATGTATTTTGGGTGTCTTTCGGTTTACAGGCGGATGTGTCCCAAAAGTCAATCTCTATAGGATTGTGGAATGCACTAAAATGGTAACCATATC
>DATCFI010000241.1:0-15761 GCA_036509585.1 Hanamia sp.
AAAAATGGAGAAGGGGTGAGGGGTGAGGGTTGGCCACCCTTGAACAAAATCTCAAAAAATAACTGATAGTGAAATAATTGATTCATTTATTTCTTACTTTGTGAGATAACTAATTTGCCTTATGCCTTTAAGCTGGAATGAAATAAAAACACGCGCTATTGCCTTTACCAATGAATGGAAAGATGAAGTAAGCGAAGATGCAGAAGCCAAATCTTTTTGGGATGATTTCTTTAATGTGTTTGGAATTAGCGTGGCCGTTGGAAGATAATCTGCCATATTTGTAAAAGAATCTTTTATTATAACCCAAAATTATTTAGACTAAACTAATGTTCGAACAGACTTTTAAAAATATTGACGACATACTTCATAAAGATGCCGGTTGCAGCAGCGAATTGGATTATGTAGAGCAAACCTCATGGATTCTCTTTCTCAAATACCTTGACGACCTGGAACATGAAAAGAAATCATCTGCGGAACTTTCAGGGAAAACTTACAAGCCGATAATTGCGGAGGAATATAAATGGAACAATTGGGCAGTTCCAAGAAATAAAGAAAACAAACTCGACCATCATAAAGCCTTAACCGGTGATGACCTTAAAGATTTTGTTGACCAAAAGCTGTTTCCCTATTTAAAGAAATTCAAAGCCGAAGCTGATAGCCCCGATACAATTGAATATAAAATCGGCGAAATATTCAGTGAATTAAAAAACCGGTTGCAAAGTGGCTACAATCTGCGCGAAGTAATTAATCTTGTTGATGAATTGCGTTTTCGTACCAATGCCGAAAAGCATGAGATGAGCCATTTATATGAAGACAAGATAAAAAACATGGGCAATGCCGGGCGCAATGGCGGTGAATATTATACACCACGTCCTTTGATAAAAACGATTGTAAAAGTAGTAGCGCCAAAGATTGGTGATACCATTTATGATGGCGCAGTTGGCAGCGCCGGCTTTCTTTGCGAAGCTTACAATTATTTGAGAGCGAAAAAGAACCTGAGTACAAAAGATATTGATACACTGCAAAGGCGCACTTTTTATGGTAAAGAAAAAAAATCGCTGGCCTACATTATCGGTATTATGAACATGATATTGCATGGAGTGGAAGCGCCGAACATTGTGCATACCAACACGCTTGCAGAAAACCTGGACAACATACAGGAGAAAGACCGATACAATATAGTGCTTGCCAATCCTCCCTTTGGCGGAAAGGAAAGAGCCGAAGTGCAGCAAAACTTTCCTATCAAAACAGGCGAAACCGCTTTTCTTTTTCTACAGCATTTTATAAAGATTTTAAAAGCCGGTGGCAAAGCGGGTATTGTTATTAAAAATACTTTTCTCAGCAATACAGATAATGCTTCTGTTAGTTTGCGCAAGCTGTTATTAGAAAACTGCAACCTGCATACCGTGCTCGATTTGCCGGGCGGTACATTTCCGGGAGCAGGAGTAAAAACAGTAGTGTTATTTTTTGAAAAAGGAGTACCAACAAGAAAAGTTTGGTATTACCAGCTAAACCTTGACCGGAATTTGGGTAAAACCAATGCGCTCAATGAAAATGATTTGGCAGAGTTTGTTGAACTACAAAAACTTGCCCTGAGGGGAGCCGAAGGAACTGCTGAAAGTGAAAACTCATGGAGTATTGATATAAAAAATATTGACCAAAATACTTTCGACCTGTCTGCTAAAAACCCTAATAAAAAAGAAGCCGCTGCTTTAAGAACCCCACAGGAAATATTAGAAGAGATAAAAGCATTGGATGAAGAAAGTGCGGATATTTTAAATACAATAATGGAGATTGTCTGAACTATGATTTAAAAATTGTCTGAACTATGATTTACCTGATTTGAATGATTTTATGACAAGAATAAAATAAAGATGAAAAAAGATAAAGAAACGGAAATAGATATTGAGGTAAATCATACCAATCACTATAATCAAAAGAATCATAGTTCAGACAAGAAAGGATGGGAAATTATCTGAACTATGATTTACCCGATTTTTATGATTTTTATGAAAACAAGAATGAAATAAAAGATGAAAAAAGATAAAGAAACGGAAATAGATATTGAGGTAAATCATACCAATCACTATAATCAAAAAAATCATAGTTCAGACAAGAAAGGAAATGATATGAAGAAGTGGGAGAAAAAGAAATTAGGAGATGTATGTGGATTTGTAAGAGGTCCATTTGGTGGAAGTTTGAAAAAAAATATTTTCAAGCAGAATGGTTATGCTGTTTATGAACAACAACATGCTATTTACGACCAATTTAATAATGTAAGATATTTCATTGATGAAAATAAATTCAATGAAATGAAAAGGTTTGAATTAACCCCAGGTGATTTAATAATGAGTTGTTCTGGTACAATGGGTAAAATTGCTATTGTTCCTGAAAATATTAAAAAGGGAATTATTAATCAAGCTTTGTTAAAACTTAGTCCTTCAAAAAAAGTACTAAATGTTTTTTTGAAATTATGGATGCAGAGTGAAAGTTTTCAAGATAGTTTAAAAGAATATTCCGGAGGTGCAGCCCTTCAAAATGTTGCATCAGTAGCAATTCTAAAAAATATTGAAATTTCCCTTCCACCACTCCCCGAACAACAACGCATAGTTTCCATTTTAGATGAAGCCTTTGCTGCCATAGCCAAAGCAAAAGCCAATGCAGAACAAAACCTTAAAAATGCAAAAGAACTTTTTGAAAGTTATTTGCAAAGGGTGTTTGAAAATAAAGGGCAGGGTTGGGAAGAGAAAACGTTAGCTGAAATTTCCGATACATTTGGTAGAGGAAAATCAAAACATCGACCGAGAAATTATGAAAAGCTTTATGGCGGCAATTATCCTTTTATACAAACTGGCGATATAAGAAATTGTAATCATTACATAACCGAATATTCTCAAACATACAGTGAGTTAGGACTTGCTCAAAGTAAACTATGGCCTTCAGGAACAATTTGTATTACTATAGCAGCAAATATTGCAGAGACTGGAGTTTTAGCTTTTGATGCTTGTTTTCCGGATAGTGTTATTGGGTTAGTTGTAAATGATAAATTAGCTGATAGAGATTTCGTAGAATATTTATTGCAGTCATTTAAAGCCAGAATACAAGCATTAGGGAAAGGAAGTGCTCAAGCAAACATTAATATGGGAACATTCGAAAATGAATTGTTTCCTTTTCCACCATTAAAAGAACAACAAGCCATCGTCAAAAAACTTGACGCTCTTTCTGCTGAAACAAAAAAATTAGAAGCCATCTATCAAAAGAAAATAGAAGATTTGGATGAGTTGAAGAAGGCGGTGTTGGGGAAGGCGTTTAGGGGAGAGCTTATTAAAGAAAATGTAATTGCATGAATATAAAACACAATGATATTGTTATTGACCCGGAACAACCTTTTAAGAATGATGCATTAAAAAGAGAGAACTATGCTAAAATCCTTTCTCGAATTATCTCTACTTATGCAGATGGATTTGTATTAGCAATTAATAATGAATGGGGAACTGGCAAAACCACCTTTGTGAAAATGTGGCAACAACAAATGATTAATGATGGCTTTCAAACCCTTTATTTCAATGCATGGGAAAATGACTTCGAGCCCAACCCTTTAATTGCATTGGTGGCGGAATTGAAGAATTTAATAAAGCCCCAGACAAAGGAAGAATTTAAATCTTTATTACAAAAGGGTGCAGTCATTACAAAAAATGTTTTGCCTCACTTAGTAAAAGCCTTAGCTGCAAGATATGTAGATACAGAGGTTTTGCTTAATGCTATAGAAGATACAACAAAAGGGGCTACTGAAATTCTCAATGATGAGATAAAAGAATATGCTGCTAAAAAGAATGGATTAAAAGAGTTTAGGGCAAGCCTATCAAAATTTGTGGAAGCTACAAAAGGTGATAAACCAATTGTTTTTATAATTGATGAATTAGATAGGTGCCGGCCAAACTATGCCGTAGAATTATTGGAACAGGTAAAACACTTTTTCTCAGTCCCTGGAATTGTTTTCGTGCTTTCTATTGATAAAGTTCAGTTAGGGCATGCTGTAAGAGGTGTTTATGGAAATGACAGAATTGATGCTGATGAATATTTAAGAAGATTTATTGATATTGAATATTCGATTCCTAATCCGGACACAAAATTGTTTTGTAAATATTTATATAATTACTTTGATTTTCAATTATTTTTTTTCTCAGAAAATAGAAATCGACACCTCCAATTTAGGAGTGATGCAGAAACAATAATTACTGTTTCTTCATCACTTTTTGAAAAAGCAAGTCTTAGTCTAAGACAACAGGAAAAAATATTTGCGCATGTTCGGTTAGGATTAAATTTTTCCACTTCCAATCAATATATTTTTCCAAGTTTGTATCTCGTGCTTATTTTTATTAAAACATTTTATAGTGACTTTTATATAAATATGAAACTAAAGAAATTAAGTTTAGAAGAGCTTATCAAAGGATTTTATGAAGTCATACCAAAAGGGATTCATGTGGATTATTCCCGTTATTTTATAGAAGTAGAAGCTTCATTAACGTGTATGTATTACAATTACACTATCAATAGGGCAAGTAAAAGTTTAATAACAAAAAACGAAGTAACCGGAGAAGAAGATTCAATCGTAAAATCGCTCATTGATAAATCGGAGAATAATGGGGACTTTGTACAATTCATAAAAATGTTTATTGGAAGTAGGGATTATAGTGATGTTCAAATTGATTATTTATTTAAAAAGATAGATTTAATCTCAGAAGTTATAATATAACCACCGTTTATGAACGAATCAGAAACAAGAGCCGAACTAATAGACCAGCAGCTTGCTGCAGCAGGTTGGGGAGTTGTAGAAGGTTCCAAAGTTTTTAGAGAGCATCATATCACCAATGGTAAGATACAAATTGGTGGTGGCAGGGCTAAGCCTTTGATAGCGGATTATATATTGCAATTCAATGGACGCAAACTTGCCGCGATAGAAGCCAAAAGCAATGAACTACAGGTAGGCGAAGGCGTGGCACAGGCAAAAAATTATGCAGAGAAGCTGCAATTGGAAACCACCTTTGCAGCAAATGGTTTGGAGATTTACAGAATATGTATGAAAACAGGAGAAGAAGGTTTGGTAACTTCTTTTCCTACACCACAGAAGTTATGGGATAAAACTTTTTCTTCGGCAGGCTCAGGAGAAGAAAATAAATGGAGAGATAAGTTTGATGCCATTCCATTAGAAGGACATTTTACAAAACGCTTTTACCAGGAAATAGCCATCAACAATACATTAGATGCAATTGCTAAAGGCAGGGAAAGAATTCTTTTAACGCTTGCAACAGGAACCGGAAAAACAATTATCGCTTTCCAGATAGCAGGGAAATTATTTCAGACAAGATGGAACCTGCAAAGAGATGGCGGCAGAAGGCCGCGCATTTTATTTCTTGCCGACAGAAATATTCTTGCTGACCAGGCATACAATTCATTCTCGGCTTTTCCCGAAGATGCCTTGTCAAGAATAAAACCAAATGAAATAAAAAAGACAGGAAGAGTGCCAACTAACGGTAGCATTTTCTTTACCATCTTCCAAACCTTTATGAGTGGCACGGATAAAGAAGGAAAGCCTGCACCTTATTTTGGAGAATACCCAAAAGATTATTTTGATTTAATTATTATAGATGAATGTCACCGTGGCGGCGCCAATGATGAAGGCAACTGGCGGGGAATTTTGGAATACTTTTCACCGGCTGTTCAAATAGGGCTAACGGCCACGCCCAGACGAAAAGACAATGTAGATACTTATAAATATTTTGGTGAGTCTGTGTATGTCTATTCATTAAAAGAAGGGATCAATGATGGCTTCTTAACGCCCTTTAAAGTAAGACGTATCCAAACTACCATTGATGAATATACCTACACTTCCGATGACCAAATCATAGAAGGAGAAATAGAAGAAGGCAAACGATATACAGAGCCTGATTTTAATAAGATCATCGAAATAAAAGCGCGGGAGAAAAAGCGTGTAGAAATTTACCTGAGCGAAGCCAATCAGAATGATAAGGCCATCGTTTTTTGCGCTACGCAGGATCATGCGGCTGCCATTCGCGAACTAATCAACCAGATGAAGCGAAGCAAAGAACCCAATTATTGTGTAAGGGTTACGGCCAATGATGGCGCACTCGGCGAGCAACATTTAAGAGAGTTCCAGGATAATGAAAAAAGGATTCCAACGATACTTACCACTTCGCAAAAATTATCTACCGGCGTAGATGCAAGAAACATCAGGAATATTGTTTTACTGCGACCAGTCAATTCTATGATAGAGTTTAAGCAAATTGTAGGCCGCGGAACCAGGCTGTTTGATGGCAAAGATTTCTTTACCATCTATGATTATGTAGATGCGTATCATCACTTCGCCGACCCTGAATGGGATGGCGAGCCTTTGGAACCTGAATCAACAGAAGGCACTTTTGCCGGAGAGCCTGATCCCGTTTATCCTCCGCTCAATCCATCGGAAGGAGAAGATGAAGATGACATCAAAAGAAAAAAAATAAAGATAAAATTGAGCGATGGCAAGGAAAGAGAAATCCAGCACATGATAGCCACCTCATTCTGGAGCGCTGATGGAAAGCCAATCTCTGCGGAAGAATTTATGCAAAACTTATTCGGGGCATTGCCTGAATTTTTTAAAGATGAAGAAGAGTTGCGTACCATCTGGAGCAACCCTATTACCCGCAAAACATTTTTGGAAAAGCTGGAAGAAGCAGGGTTTGGCAAAGATGAACTAACTACCTTACAAAAACTGATCAATGCCGAAAACAGTGATTTGTTTGATGTGCTGGGGTATGTTTATAACAGCAACTTTAAACCCATAAGCAGGGAACAAAGAGTAGCCAATGCACAGCAAAATATTTTTGCATTGCTGAATATTAATGAAAAAGAATTCCTGGAATTTGTGCTTTCCAAATACATTGAAACCGGCGTAGAAGAACTAGACCAGGAAAAGCTTCCCGACCTGCTGAAACTAAAATACCAGGCTATCAGCGACGCGGAAGAAAAACTCGGCGGCGTGGCCAATATCAGGAATAGGTTTATTGGTTTTCAGAAGTGGTTGTATGAGGGGAAGGTTGCGTGAAGTGGGAATTTATTTGAAGGAAAAGAAACTCCTAAAGAAAATTTTGAAAAAATCACCGTCATGTATTTTTAAAACATATGAAGAATGGAGGAAACAACTTAGAAGATTATAAAACTGAACAAAAGCATAGGAACTATACTTTCTTGCAAAGACATCCCCTAACTATCAAAATAATCAGCACTTCTAACACTTAAATTAAAATAAGCAACATGTTTAACTTCTCAAAAAAACTTCATGACGGTCAAGGAAAGAAAAATGAAAATCCAATTGACATTTATGATACTCTTGATAGAGCAAGCGATAAAGGACCATTAAGGGTATCACAATTAGATGTATTGCAAAATTGGTTTGAAAATTATAGAAATAGAAGTGATATTATTATAAAATTACATACTGGGGCAGGCAAAACTTTAATTGGTCTTCTTATTCTGCAGTCAAAACTAAATTCTAATGACTTGCCTGTCATGTATTTATGCCCTAATAAATTTTTGGTAGACCAAACTTGTGAGCAAGCAAAACAATTTGGAATTAAATTTTGTATGGTAGATTCAAATAATCGTCTTCCTCAGGATTTTTTAGATGGAAAAGCGATCCTAATTGCCACTACTCAGCTACTCTTTAATGGTTTGACAAAATTTGGATTAAAATATAACTCTCTACTTGTTGACTCTCTGATATTAGATGATTCGCATGCTTGCATAGAGACGATTAACGATACTTTTACAATAAAAATTAAACGGGAAAACAAGTTATATCAGGAATTATTTTCATTATTCGAGTCCGATTTGGAAGACCAAGGTGAAGCGTCGACTGAAGAAATAAGACAAGGGGAATTTAGCTCACTTTTAATAGTTCCGTATTGGGCATGGATTGACAAAATACAGGAAGTTGTGAAACTTTTGGTGAAATATCGAGGCGAAAGTTTTATGGTTTTTGTTTGGGACTTGATTAAAGATATAATTAAGGACTGCCAGTGTATAGTATCTGGAAGTTCGATTGAAATATCTCCTTATAATAATCCTTTAAATGTTTTCGGTACATTTTCGAGAGCTAACCATAAAGTTTTCATGTCCGCAACCACGAGCAATGATGCCTTTTTTATAAAAGGGTTAGGGGTTCAACTAGATGTTATTAAAAATCCTTTAAAGTATGCTGACGAGAAATGGTCTGGAGAAAAAATGATTTTGACACCTTATTTCATAAATCCAGAATTTAATAACCCAACCTTAGTTTCTCTTTTTGCAAAAGGGAATGATAAGCGAAAATCAGGTATAGTAGCTCTAACTCCAAATAATAAAAAAGCTGAACATTGGAAAAGGGCAGGAGCTGAATTTCCAAATACTGCAGAAATCCAAAGTGCTATTAAAAGAGTTAAAGATGGAGACTACAGTAAAACAATTGTTCTATCTAATCGGTACGAAGGAATTGATTTACCAGATGATAGTTGCAGAATTCTCATACTTGACTCAAAACCCATTTCTATTGGTTTGTCTGATAGACTACAGGAAGTTTTTAGAGAGAGTAGTAAAATAATAGACTTAAAAATTGCTCAAAAAATTGAACAGGGAATGGGTCGAGCAGTAAGAGGAGAAAAGGATTATTGTGTAATAATAGTTACCGGAATGAATTTAATAACGATACTGGCGAGTAATAGGTTACGTAAATTCTTTTCGGCCCAAACAAATAAACAGATTGATATAGGTAAATCAACCGGAGAGTTAATTACAGAGCAAGCTACTACAGATGATCCCATTGAATTATTAAATCAGATTCTATCGGTGTCTTTGAAACGTGATGATACTTGGAAGCAGTTTTATGTTCAAGAAATGAACTCAATTACTGAAATTGATTCTTATGATGAAATTTACAAACAATTGCAACTAGAAAAAAGAGCAGAAGAATTATGTTCAAGTCATCAGTATATCGAAGCAGTGAAAACTATTCAACTGTTAATTGATGAATGTATTGATCCAAATGATAAAATTGAACGGGCGTATTACTTGCAGGAAATGGCAAGATATTCCTACCAAAGTCAAAAAACAACTTCAAATGAATATCAAATACAAGCCTATATATTAAATAGGTTACTCTTAAAACCACCTCATGGAATTGAATTTCAAAAATTAGAAATCAACGCGAAGAGAAGCACTAATATTATTAAGTGGATATCCCAATTCGATAAATATTCCGAATTGCAATTAAAGGTGAATGAACTTTTGTCAGATTTGTCGTTTGGTAAAAAAGCCGACACCTTTGAAAGAGCATTAAACGAATTTGGTTTAGCGATAGGTTTCGCATGCGAAAGACCTGATAAAGAGTTAAAAAAGGGTCCTGATAATTTGTGGAATGTCCATGAAAATAAATATATTCTGTTTGAATGTAAAAACGAAGTAAATGAAGACAGAGCAGAAATTGTAAAGGGCGAAACCGGTCAAATGAACAACGCATGTGCATGGTTCAAATCAAATTATCATATAGACGCCTCAAAGTATATTTTAATTATTCCTCCAAGAATGATCGAGTCTTCTACAGGATTTAATTATCCTGTAGAAATTCTAACTAAAAAAGGGTTGAGAAAACTTAAAGAAAGTTTTAAGAATTTTTTTATGGAATTTTCAAGTTACGATTTGACCATGATTACCGAAATCCAAATAGAAAAATATTTACAAATGCATAAATTAACAGTTGATGAAATACTATCTGAATATGCCGTGAGACCAATACAAAGAAAATAATAAAGATATGAGTGGATTACTTGCGCGAAACTTTCATCCCTTGTTGGACTTACGAAAATGAAAGAGTCCTTTGGTGTTGAGCAAAGGAAAAGTGCGGCTGCTTCACCAACAAAACAAATTGAACGAAACCCTATCTTTGAATTGGAAAAAGAAATGAAAAGATTTCAACTTCAGCCGGGGGAAGGTTTTAGGGAATGAACAGCAATATTTTTTGCCTTTTCTTCTGCCTTGATGCAAAAGAAACAAAAGTTATGCGCGGATTTATTATTGTTTTAATTGTGCTTATGAGGCCGCTTCGCTTAGTTCAAAATCAACCCGATCGGTTATTCAAGTTCTGTTGATTTGTTTTTATAGGTTTTCATGATTGCTGCGCAATTCTCGTCCCGAAAGCTTTCGGGATCCGGCCAGCGCCACCATACCACTCTGCTAAATAGCAAGGTTTTCATTATTGTAAAAAAAAGAATCTTATCGGATCCGAATTAAAAGAGAAAAATCAGGAAACATACTACACAAAAGATTTTGCATCATATCATTAAGCGGGGCCACTAACCAAAATCATCCAACCACAATGATTATTATCAGTGTTTTTGGTATCCCGGCATTTTACTTTTATGACGTAAAAAATCATAGATATGAAAAAGCAAATGACAATTGTTGGACTTTGTATAATGGTTGCTATCTTTTCTTGTAATGAATCCAGCAACAAAAAAATAAAGGAAACTGCTGTAACCAACAACACGCAGGCAAATGACTCTTTATTAAATGAAGCGCGCAATTTTTTTAAACCATTACCATCCGTTGCAGATAATAAAAACAATGAAGTTACTGAGCCGAAAGTTAAGCTTGGTAAGTTGCTTTATTATGATACCCGCCTTTCCAGAACCGGGAACAACAGTTGTAATTCCTGCCATAACCTTGCAAATTATGGAGTAGATAATAAAATTACTTCCACAGGAGATGCAGGAAAACAGGGTAGTCGTAATTCGCCGACGGTTTTTAATGCTGCACTACACAATATGCAATTTTGGGATGGGCGTGCAAAAGATGTAGAAGAACAGGCAGGTATGCCTATTTTAAATTCTGTTGAAATGGCTATTCCTCACAAAGGGTTTTTAATAGATAGACTGAGTACAACCAAGCCATATCCCGAAATGTTTAAAGAAGCATTTCCTGAAGAAACAAAGCCTCTTACTTATGACAATCTACAAAAGGCCATTGCAGCTTTTGAACGTACATTACTTACACCTTCCAGGTTTGACAAATTTATGCAGGGTGACTTGAATGCTATTACACCTGAGGAAAAAGAAGGCCTTAAAGTGTTTATTGCATCCGGATGCGTCAGTTGTCATAATGGAGTAGGTATCGGTGGCGGAGCCATGCAGAAATTTGGCATCGTAACTGACTACCGCACTTTAACAAAAAGCACAGTCAATGATGAAGGGAGGAAAACCGTAACTAAAAATACAAGCGATAAGGACGTTTTTAAAGTACCTGGATTGCGAAACGTGGCAGGAACATTTCCCTATTTTCACGATGGAAGTATTGCAAATCTTGATTCCGCTGTAAAAATTATGGGAAAGGCTCAGCTAAACAAAACCTTCTCAGTTGAAGAAGAGAAACAAATTGTCGCTTTTTTAAATTCATTAACAGGGGATGTAAATCCCGATGCAAAAACATTCCCACAGGAACTCAAAAAATAAATTGGCTGTCATTTTCATTTTTAAAGCATTTAGCAGCAATCTCTCAGACAGACGCTGCTTCGGGGCATATAAAGATCCAGCTATCCGTGAAGAATATTTTAATCAATAGAAAATACTTTTAAAGAAAAGAAGGAAAAACAAGCGTTTGAACTATTAAATGATCGATTCAGCAACAACATATTTATTCTTTACCGGAAAGGGAGGAGTCGGGAAAACAACACTTGCATGCGCAACGGCTGTTGAATTGGCCGATTCAGGTAAAGTGGTATTACTTGTAAGCACCGACCCGGCATCCAACTTAAAAGACGTGCTGGAAAGCCCGGTAGATGAAAGTATGAACCCGGTAAAAAAAATTCAGAACCTTTTTGCTGTTAATATTGATCCTGAAAAATCAGCTGAAGAATACCGCAACAGAGTCACCCAACCATTGGAAAGTCTTGCTTCAAAAGAAGAAATAAAGAAAATCAGGGAAGACCTCTCCGGAGCCTGCACCACTGAAATCGCTTCCTTTGATGAATTTTCCCGTTTTGTATCCGGTGAAACTGATGGACAAACATTTGATGTTATCATTTTTGATACCGCGCCAACCGGTCACACTTTACGGTTACTCGAATTGCCTGCTGCATGGTCAGGTTTTACTGAAGAAAACCCCGATGGCGCTTCGTGCCTCGGCCCGACTTCAGCGTTAAAAAGTGGCAAAGAAAGGTACCACAAAGTAGTGGATAGACTTAGAAATACATCACTCACCACTTTTTATATCGTAGCAAAGCCGGACAAGGCCTCTTTAAAGGAAGCATCCAGGACAAGCCATGAATTAAACGAACTGGGAATGAACAATCAGCGATTGTATATCAATGGCGTTTTTAAGGCGATTGACACTAAAGACGAGCTGGCTTCAAAAATTGAAGCGATGGCAAGGGAGCAACTCAATGCAATCCCGGATAATTTGAAATTATTGCCATTAAACACATTCCCGCTCTTGCCCTATAATGTGCTGGGAATTGATAAACTTCGCTCCCTTTTTAATACTGAACTTCAAAAATCAATTTCTGAAAACAGTATTTCAAACTTAGACACACCCGCCCAGGTATTGGACGGAATAGATCAGCTTACCGAAGAACTGTATAAAAATCAGCAGCACGGTCTTATCATGATCATGGGCAAAGGAGGCGTTGGAAAAACCATTGCGGCCTCCGCCATTGCAGTTATGCTCGCAAAAAAAGGCTTCGAAGTACTGTTAACCACCACTGATCCTGCAGCCCATATCCAGGATTTTATCGGGCAACTGGGTGATTTGCCCGCAACACTAACGGTAGAACGTATAGACCCGAAAGTGGAAACGCAGCGGTATACCCAAAAGATCCTGGAACGAAAAGGAGAAGGGCAGACTGAAGAAGCGAAAAAACTGATCCTTGAAGATTTAAAGTCACC
Organism: Hanamia sp.; assembly: GCA_036509585.1. Classification (GTDB taxonomy): domain Bacteria; phylum Bacteroidota; class Bacteroidia; order Chitinophagales; family Chitinophagaceae; genus Ginsengibacter. The sequence continues at coordinate 12,972 of DATCFI010000241.1, forward strand.
CTGCACAGAAGAGGTGGCTGTTTTTCACGCCTTTTCAAAGGCCATCAGTATGGCAAAAAGAATCTTTGTAGTAATGGATACGGCTCCAACAGGACATACGCTTCTGCTGCTGGATACTGCCGGAAGCTATCATCGCGATATCATGAGAAACAATATGAATGCGGGACGGATTAAAACACCCTATATGTATTTACAAGACCAGGAGTTATCAAAAATAATTATGGTTTCCTTACCTGAAACTACACCAATGCGTGAAGCGGCTTCCTTACAGGACGATTTAAAAAGAGCCGGAATTAAACCTTATGCCTGGTTAATAAACCAAAGTCTTTCTATGCTTACCGGAATTTCAGACCCTTTACTTAAAAGCCGGGCAAATGCTGAAACGGACGTCATTAATACGATTAAATCAAACTACTCAGAAAGGACTTTCGGAATTCCATTTATTGCAGAAAAGAAATTACTGCCCGCACTTTTAGACAGGCATCTAAAAAAGAGCAGATGAATTGTACTTTGGAGCTTGCAAAGTATTTTTGATGGTCGTCATCATTACAAGTGACGGTGCTCATCGGAAATTATTCTTTACGGGGTTAAATTGCCTGCGCAATCCGGCCCGCGGGAAAATAAACTGGTTTGTTTACATTTAAAATTTTATGTCATGAAAGGTTTTAAAATTAATATTGAAAAAGCAACAGCCGTAAATGATAATTTTCGCAAGGTTTTATATACGGCACTCCATAGCCAACTGGTGCTGATGAGCCTGCGGCCAGAAGAAGAAATCGGGAAAGAAGTCCATCCTGGCAATGACCAGTTCTTCCGGATTGAGGCCGGGCAGGGAAAATGTATCATTGACGATCACGAATATGAATTAACAGCTGGAGATGCCATTGTTATTCCGTCAGGCGCCCAACACAACATTATAAATACCAGTAAAACTACTTCTCTAAAAATGTACACCATGTATTCTCCGGCACATCATAAAGATGGAATAGTCAGAGCTACTAAAAAAGAAGCTGAAAGTCATGCAGAGGAATTTGATGGAGTAACCACTGAAGCGGTAAAAGTTTAGACAATGGCGATTGAACCATTCCTGGCAGAGTTTGAAAAAATATTATCGGGAGGCGACCTTCGTTCAATTGGAATGTCTTGTCCTATTTCATAGATTAAGGTAATGAGTCAAAACTAATGCCGGCGTTTCATTTTATTTATAATAACTGATGTGGTATTCCTGATAGGCAAGAAGATTATCATTAAAAAACAACTTGTATTTGGCAGATTGATAATGGTAGATGTTGCGGGATATTTTGAAAACTGAAATATAAAATCACTAAAAAAGAAATCTAAATTTATGCCACCAATATCAATATTCAGGTTTGCAAAACCGTGGTCTAATACCTGGCGTAGATTATACAATTGATCGCCTTTACTATCTCTCGAAGTGAAATCATAGAGGGTAAAAGTTTTGGCGCCGGTAAGATTATATGGTTGGGAATATTCAGTCCTTATCACCTTGGCGGTATTTCCGTTGGCGTCATATTCAATACTATCCGATGAGGAAGCAGTGATTTCATAATTTGAAATCATTTGCCCCTGGCTGTTGAAATAGGCAAGATATTTGTCTCCTGCAAACGCGTCTCACAGTACTGGCGCCGGTCTCCTGATCGGTGACTGATCGTTACTAAAGTTTGCTTAATAAGTAACGAAGACACACAGGTCAGGAGACCTGCGCGAGAGCGGCATTGCAGCCTCACTGAAATAATTCCGTTTCATGAAGGCACGAACCGGGGGATGAGGAATTATCAAACTTGATTAATTGCATAAAGTTTTCCTCCCTTTATTTCAGTAGTTTCAAGTAGATTGTCAATAAGGTGTGTTAGGTTATCCATTTGGGTATTCATGTTGGTAAGCAGCGCTTTTGTTTCAGCATTAGCGTTAGGTGCAAATTCCATTTGCAGTAACTGTGTATAGGCTTTAATACAAGTAGCCGGAGTTTTTAATTCATGGGAAGTTATAGTTATAAAGTCAACTTTTTGTTGAGCAAGGTCAAGTGAATGTTTTTGTTCTACAACTGTATTTTTTTCTACTTCTACTTTTTTTTCTAATGACCTTCTTTCAGTAATATCTTCTATTGCTAATAAAATCATTTGGTCATCTTTTCCTGCAATTTTTAGTTTCTGAGCATTTAAAATTAATACCTTATGGCCTATTGATATAAAATTGTTTTCAATTTCGAAATCATTAAACTTGCGTTTTTTACTAAGGATTTCTTCAAGCAATTTTTTTAACAAGGGAATATCAAATTGCTTATTACCAATTTCATATAAGTGCCTTCCAATAGCTTCCTCTGCATCCGTCTTAAAAGTTTTATAAAATGCTTTATTTGCACTTGATATAGCAAGTTTAGGATAAAGCACAACTAATGGCTCCCGAATGGTATTAACTATTGCTTTGGCATAAGCAAGTGCATTTTTTAATTCATATATTCTTTCACTCTTACGCTTTTCTATTCCATTCTTTTTAATTGAAGTTGCCATTATGGGATAAGTTACGATTAAAACATCGTTAAAAAAAATTCTGTTTCTCAGCAACGCTTCCGTCATCTTTTTTTAAATCAAACTTTATGCCATCGGGAGGTTGCGTGAACCATGATCTGTGGCCTAATCTGTTTTTAGCCTTCGTGGGTGTTCCTTTTCCGAAGCCCATCTAATGGAGAGTGTGCTGCCGTCTGGTCTCCTGACCAACGGCAATAAATATTTCAGAAAATCATTGTTTTATTTTCCCCCCGGCGAAGGT
>DATCFI010000242.1:0-5552 GCA_036509585.1 Hanamia sp.
AAAGAAAAGAATCAGAACTGTGATTGAATTGTATTTAAGGGATTATAAGCACTCACGATTTAAACGCTTTATTCTACTTTTTTATTTGGATAAGCTAAGAGAATTAAGGAAGGCAGTTTAATGGCTAAAATATTTGCTGAGGCCTATACAATAATATATTTGGCATCACTGTTCTCTGCCTATGAAAATGGAATGTTTATGCCCATTTGTTCCAATAAATATTTTTGGGTTGATACTTATCCTTTGCTTTTTCCTGGGCAACAGGATGGCCAACAGGAATCAAATTCAGCGGAATAACCTGTTGCGGAATATTCAATTCATTTCTTACAAAATCCATTACTTCCTTATTCGGATAAATTGCTGTCCAAACAGCTCCTAAATCAAAAGATTCGGCAGCTAATAAAATGTTTTCACTGGCGCAGGCGCAATCCAGCAGCGTAAATTCTTTGCTGCCTAAAGCCGCTTCTTCAGGGGCGGCGCATACTACAATTCCCGTTCCGGCGGCAAGAAGCATTTTGGCAAAAGGCAAACCATCCGCTAACTTCTTTAAAACAGTTTTATCTGTTACCACAATAAATTTCCAGGGTGGCATATTAACTGCTGCCGGCGCTGCCATGGCTGCATGAAGCAATTTGTCAACCTCATCTTTGCTAATTGGTGTTCCGGCATAATTGCGCACACTTTTTCTTTCCTTTATAACTGTAAGGGTATCTTTAAATATTGGTTCCATTGCTCTATTATTAAAAAGATTGTCAAGTTAAATGCCGGCATTATATTAAGGCCGAAGCTGTGCGCCATCTTTTTGAATTAGGCGAACTATTCACGGCCATATCAATAATTCCGGTATCTATTTTCATTTTTTTTCATTTGCTCTTTTACTAATGTTTTCATTTCCTGCAATGCCATTTTTGGATTAATGAAAGCGCCGTTTTGGTAGCAATACGCGCAATATTCGTGGCTTTTGGAGCCATCTTTTTCTGTCCCCAAAATTCGGGCTTTTCAAGTGGCATGCTGCAACTCTGGCAAAATGTTTTGTTTTCCATGATTTTTTATTTAACTTTTTTTATTGCTCTTTAGAAGAGGCCAAAAGTTGTGTAAAACTATTGGCTGATAAATCTAAAACCAATGATTGGGGTCAGTTAATAACATGTTAGTAGTCAAAACAAATGATTGAATAAAACAGGGATCTGTATGATTTGTTTGTTTACGGCGTTTCTTTCCGGCAGCAACTCTTATGCAGATCATTCACCATTTCGTATTATTTCATTTGATAAAAATCATTTCTTATAATGATAAAAATCATAAGTGGTTCCGATGTAAGAACGTAGTTTTATTACTTCAAATTATTATTTTTTCTTAAAAAAGAATTATGAAAAATATATTGGTTCCTATAGACTTTTCAAAAGCATCACGGAATGCTTCCGGATACGCTGTTTCATTGGCAAAGTTTTTTGATGCAGGCATAACGCTGATAAACGTGATTCCGCCGGCAGTCATTATTGATGAATCTATTCTTGCCCCTGTAATGATTACTCAAGCGGAAATCCTGGAAAATAATAAACAATTGGTGAAGAAAGAAGTGGAAGCGCTTTCAAAAAAATACCCTGCAAAAATTACAGGATTGGTGCAAGAAGGTTTTCCTGCTGATATTATTCAGGAAATGGTAAAAGAGAAACACGCCGACCTCATCGTAATGGGTATGAAAGGAAAAGGAAAGAGCAATTCTGTTTTTGGAAGCACCACTACCACGGTTATTCGAAAATTGTCATATCCCCGTTTTAGTGATTCCTGAAAAAGCCGGTTACAGCCAAATAAACAATATCACTTTCGCGTCAGACTTTGATGCAGAAACAGAAATAATCCAATATAAATTATTATTTGAACTGGCAGAAAAATGCAATACCTGCAAACAATTGATCAGCTTCCTGTTGCTTTTCTTGCAATTGACTTTCATGGGTTGTTTTATTTTCCAGGGCAGTATCCCGTTCATTCCTTGCATCTGTAACCTGTGGTGTTCTTTCTCTTATCTGTACATCCAATACTTTCGCTTCTTCTAATATCGGTTTTGCATCCTCCCGTGCCTTGATCCCGGTAGTTAAATTTTCGTTGGCAGTTAGTAATAGTTCATCCAATACTGCTTTTTGTTTTTGCAGTCCGATTAACGTGGCTTCTACGTCTTTCACGGCCAGAGATTTATTAGCCAGTTGGTCTTCGGTTAGTTGTTTAGCCTCAACCAGACTTCTCGCAGGTTGTACCCTTTCTACCTGCTTTAATTTCTGGTCCCTGGTATCTGCATTTGTTTTTGTTTCTAATGCTTTGGTATATTTTTCATTAGCCTTGTCTAAATTAGATTGCAATGAGGAAAGCTGCGTATGCCAGTTAATTTCTCTGTTTAGGAGATCAACCTGCTTTTCCTGTTCTGGTATGCGTATTTCAATTGCTACTTTTTGTTGGATAAAAGCATCCAATTCTTCCTGGGTTAAAGTACGAATTCCCTCCCGTTGAAGATTCAATTCACGGAGTACCTGGGCTTCATTCCTGTGATTCTCAAAAATCCGTTGTGAAATTTCAGAATAAATTTGTGTACCGGTTAGCTTTTCGAGCAGGGAAGACTTTTCATCCTTCGGTGCTTTCAGAAACGCTGTAAAATCTCCTTGCGTCAGTAGTACAGAACGGGTAAACTGTTCAAAATTCAAACCCACCAGTCTTTCTATTTCCGGCAACAATTCAGTTTTCTTGCCGGCAATGTCGGTGTTGGTATTGATATTCTTTAAGGTTACTGTGTATACTCTGCCCAAACGTCAACAAATTATTATCCGGGTCAAGCAATGAAATTTTTTTTTGTCCCCAGAGTTTTGTTTGCAAGTTTCCTGCGGGATGAATCTCTATTTTCTTATCCATAAATGAATGATACAATTTTTCGATGTCGTCTGTCCGGATATAAACCTGTCCGTAACTTTCTTTCGGATCAAGTTCTTTGAACTCGAAAAAATGAATTTGTATATTGTCCATTTGCACCATCAGGTATCCATCAAAGTCAGCACTTCCAAAATTTTCAAAGCCCAATTCATTTAAATAATAATCCTTTGTGATGGCCTTGTTACGCATCGGCAATTTTGGATGTATGTCTGTAAGCATATTTTTTTGATTTTATAGATATAAAATATCTTTTCTTTTTCTTATCGAAGTAAACTAACAAAAAAAGAAAAATTAAATTTCTATTTTTTTTCAATTGGTTTGTGAGAACGCCAAACCAAGGACAGGATTTCATAAGTGCATGAAGTACTCAAGATCCATTATCACGATTCATTCTGCTTTCATTGCATATATTTGACTTTCATTTTTTCACATCCTTAAAATGCCCGATCGCTATTTTGTTTTAAACAAGCCCGCGAATATGGTTTCGCAATTTGTAAGCAGTGATAAAGTACCGTTGTTAGGTAATATCCATTTTCCGTTTCCGGAAGGCATTCATGCTATTGGCAGATTGGATAAAGATTCTGAAGGGTTGCTATTGCTTACAACGGATAAAAAAATCACGCGTCTAATTTTTTCGGAAAAAAAAGCCCATGAACGTACTTATTTAGTGATGGTTCAAAATGAAATGACGCAGGAAACATTTGATCACTTTTCAAATGGGGTAACCATCAAAGTAAAAAATGGCGATTCATATCTTGCCAGGCCTAAAAAAATTGTACGTGTAAGCAATGCTGTTAGCTTGTATCTATGGGCTTCAGATTCCCGCGAAATTTATCCGCACACCTGGTTACTTATCACGCTCACGGAAGGCAAATACAGGCAGGTTCGCAAAATGACTCTCGCTCTCCGGCACCGCTGCCTACGATTGATCCGGCTGAGTATAGAAGACATCACAATTGATGGTATACCGCCCGGGTCAGTTAAAGAATTAGACCAGGAAACTTTTTACCGGCTGGCAGGTATAAAATAGAAATATGGATTAAATGTGCGTTTACTATAAGAAATTTATATAAATAGAGGACTTTCTGTTAAACCGATTTTTATGAATACAGAAGATTTAAAAAAGTTAGCGCTCTGACGGATAGAATTGATACTCGTTTCACCCAAACAAGAATCAAAGAATCAATTGGCTATTGAAGCGGGATTGCTATGGGGAAGCAATGGCGTTATCGGTAAAAAGGATCATACTACTTAAAATCCAAAGAATTTGTTGGTTTACAATCTTTTGATTTTTTTAAATTGAATGGATATTGAAAATTTGTCTAAAACCTTTTCCTATAATTTAAAATCGCCCATCCGTTAAAGAAAACAGCAAAGCCAACGACGGCAAATATTTGATTTTTTATATCCGCGAGTCCGCTTCCTTTTAGGATCACCATTCGCATTACTTCTATAAAATAAGAAACAGGGTTAAACCAGGTAATTACCTGTGCCCAATGCGGCATACTTTCAATCGGGGTGAATAAACCACTCATCAAATTAAAAATCATTATTACAAAAAAGGCAACGAGGAATGACTGCTGCTGCGTTTGAGCATAAGTGGACATCAGTAATCCCAGCCCAAGTATCGCCAATAAATAGATAGCCGAAAAAATATAAATCGTTATGTAATGACCAATCGGAATAATATTATAAGCAACGCGTGCAATGATAAGTCCCACCGTTAATACAACCAATGCCAATATCCAGAAAGGAATTAATTTGCCGAGGATAAAATATGTTTTTTTAATCGGGCTTACATTGATCTGTTCAATAGTTCCCAACTCTTTTTCCTTCACAATATTAAGCGCAGCAAAGTTGGAACCGATAATAGTGATCAACATAACAAGTATTCCCGGCACCATAAAGAAAGGATAATTCATATTTGGATTATACCAGTCAGAATATTCTACGTCAATAGTTGGTTGCGGGCTGAATCGCGGAAATTGAATCCATTTCATTCGCACTGTCTGATTATAATTCTGTATGATCTGTTGAATATATGCTGAGCCAAGTCCTGCTTTTATTCCATTGATCGCATTGGCGGCGACAAATAAATTTGCTTTATTATCCTTCACCAAATCCTTTTGAAAATGATCAGGAATTTCCAGGATAAGATCTGATTTATCCAGTTCCACAGATTTCAAAGCCTGGGGAAATGTTGCACTGTAATCTGTTAACCTGAAATATCCGGAAGAGACAATCTTATTGATCAATATTTGCGAATATTGAGAATGGTCATGATCCACGACAGCCAGGTTAATATTTTTTATTTGATAATTTGCCGCCAATGGCAATATGAGTAATTGTATAATAGGTGCAATAAATAATACCCTGAAGATAGACGGATCACGGAATATTTGCCGGAACTCTTTCTGCAATAAAAATTTGAGTACTCTCATGCCAGCCTGATTTTAAAATTTCTGATACTAATACCCAATAACACCAAAGTTATCACTACCAAAATCAATGTTTCTTTCCAAACCGCCCAAAATCCAAGGCCTTTTATCATCACAGATTCCACGATGATATAATACCATTTGGCCGGAACAATATTGGAAATGACCTGCAAAGGCCATGGCATACTTTCAATA
>DATCFI010000243.1:0-22335 GCA_036509585.1 Hanamia sp.
GGAATAATAAAAATTTATATTTTTCTTCCTAAAACGGTTATAGATGACAATCAAAATCTAACAATTCAATCATTGAACCATTCCGGTTATTTATGCAAAAACTGCCTCAACACATATTGCAGGATTCCTCCATTTCTGTAATATTCTATTTCAATCTGCGAATCCATTCTTGCAATGGCATTAAATTTTATTTCAGTGCCGTCCTCTTTTTTTGCAATGACCTGCATTTCCTGTAATGGTTTTATCTTTCCTGATAACCCGGTGATAGTAAATATTTCCTTACCGTTAAGTCCAAGGCTTTGAGCGGTTTCTCCTTTTTTATATTCAAGAGGCAATACGCCCATTCCTACTAAATTACTTCTGTGTATCCGCTCATAACTTTCGGCTATTACTGCTTCTACACCTAATAAAAAAGTACCTTTCGCTGCCCAGTCTCTTGATGAGCCGCTGCCATATTCTTTTCCGGCCAATACAATCAATGGTGTTTTTGTTTCTTTATATTTTATGGAAGCATCATACACACTCATTTCTTTATTATCCGGAAGGTAGGTTGTATATCCACCTTCTTTCATCGCTAATTGATTTTTAATACGCACATTGGCAAAAGTGCCACGTACCATCACTTCATCATTTCCGCGGCGCGAACCGTAAGAATTAAAATGCTCTCTTTTTACTCCCCTGCTGATGAGATACTGTCCGGCAGACGATTTCTCATTAAACTGTCCGGCAGGTGAAATATGATCCGTTGTGATGCTGTCGCCCAATACCAATAAAGCCCTTGCATTCACAATATCTTTGGTGGCTTCTGCATGATCAGGAAGGTTATAAAAGAAAGGCACTTCTTTTACATAAGTGGAATCTTTGTCCCACGCATATAATTTGTCTTCCGGCACTTCCAGGTTTCTCCAAATTTCATTTCCTTCAAAAATTTCTCCGTAGTTCTTAGAGAAATCTTTTGGTGAAAGCACTTTGGCCATCACTTCATTTATTTCATCATCGGTAGGCCAGATATCTTTTAAATAAACCGGTTGCAGGTTGGAATCATAACTTATCGGTTCTTTGGTTAAATCAATATCAATGCGTCCTGCGATAGCGTATGCCACTACCAACATTGGCGACATCAAAAAATTCATTTTTACCTGCGGGTGAATCCTGGCTTCAAAATTTCTATTCCCTGAAAGTACGGAAGCTACCACCAGTTCATGCTCTTCTACTGCCTTTGCCATATAGGCTGGTAAAGGTCCTGAATTGCCAATGCATGAAGTGCATCCGTAACCAACCAAATGAAAATCCAATGATTCCAAATCACCGAGCAAATCGGCTTTTTTAAGATAGTCCGTTACTACTTTTGAGCCCGGCGCAAGGGAAGTTTTTACCCATGGTTTTTTATTAAGACCATGTTCCCTGGCTTTTTTGGCTACCAAACCTGCCCCTATCATTACAAATGGATTGGAAGTATTGGTACAGGATGTAATAGCGGCTATAGCAACAGAGCCATCTGAGATTTCAAACTTTTCATGGCCTAATGTTACCCAAACTTTTTTGGTGCCGTTGGTTACCTCTTCCTGTACTTTAGAATTTGCCGGCATTGGGGTACCATGGTCTACTGGTTGGCCTCCGCCTTCTGCAAACCAACGTGATAATTGTTTATCAGGCACTACATATTTACGACCATAAATCTCATCCATTAAATCAATAAACTTTCCCTTAAAATTCTTCAAAAGAATTTTGTCCTGCGGTCTTTTAGGACCTGCTACTGTTGGCTCAATAGAAGCCAGGTCAAGCGTTATAATATCTGTGTAAGTAATTTTTTCTTTGCCTGTACGCCAAAGCATATTTGTCTTACAATAATCTTCTACCAATTTCACTTGTTCTTCCGAGCGGTTGCTCTTGCGCATGTATTCAAGCGTCTTATCATCTATCGGGAAATAAGTAATCGTACATCCAAATTCCGGCGACATATTTCCGATAGTGGCTCTGTCTGGGACAGACAGATTATTAAGTCCATCACCAAACACTTCTACAAATTTTCCTACTACGCCATATTTTCGTAAAAGCTCTGCAATATTCAACACCAAATCGGTAGCAGTAGAGCCCAAAGGATGTTTACCTTTCAATTCCAAACCAATAACTTCGGGCATAATGAAATATAGTGGCTGACCAAGAATGGCAGCTTCGGCTTCAATACCACCTACGCCCCAGGCTACTACTCCAATTCCATTAACCATTGGAGTATGGCTATCTGTTCCGACCAAAGAATCAGGAAACACTTCACCATTTCTTTCTACAACCCCTTTTGATAAGAATTCAAGATTTACCTGGTGGCAAATTCCCATTCCCGGAGGAACCACACTGAAATTATTAAAAGATTTTTGCGCCCATTTTAAAAAAGAATATCGCTCCTGGTTACGTTTGTATTCTTCATCCATATTTCTTTGGTACGCGTATTCAGTTCCAAAATAATCAACTTGTACTGAGTGATCTATCACAAGGTCAACAGGAATTAAAGGATTAATTTCCTCGGGATTTTTTCCTTTGCGCGCCGCTTCTGCACGAAGAGAAGCGATGTCAACTACTGCCGGAACACCGGTAAAATCCTGCATTAAAACACGTGCAGGTTTGAAAGGAATATCTTTATCTGATGCTTCGGGCTTCCAGTTCAACAGCGTCTCTACATTTTCTTTCGTCACCGAAAAATCATCAAAATTACGTAAAACATTTTCTAAAAGTATGCGGATTGAAAAAGGAAGCTTAGAGATGTTGTGCCCTTGTTTTTCTAATTCAGGAAGACTGTAGTAAGTGAAGTTTCCGTCTTTGGTTGTTAGGGTTTTTTTTATTTGATAAATATCTTTTGCCATAATAAAAATTTTAAGTAGCCTATAATATAATCATTTTTTGCCTAACCAAATATTCACTCAGTAAACCAACCTTTTTTGAAGATTTCTATTTTTAAAATTCCTCAATAACTATTTTATCTTCTTTCACTCCAACTTCCAAAAGATCTTTTTTAATGTCTTCTATCATGGCATCCGGTCCACAGATATAAAAGTATTGATCTAGATTTTTTACTTTTTCCTTAAGATAATCTGCATCTAATTTTCTGTGTTCATATTTCGGGTTATCTTCTTCCGTAAGTGTATTAATAAAATTATCCCCAAGCATTTTGGTAAATTCATCTTTTAGAATAATATCCTGGGATGTTTTGTTGGAGAATATCAGTTTATTGCTACCGATTTTATTGTCTTTGTACAACTGACGGAAAATTGCAATAAACGGTGTAACACCCGCACCGCCCGCTATAAATGTACCTTCACCTTTATAGTGAATGGCACCCCAAATGTCGTGAAGTATTAGTTCATCGCCTTCCTTCAATTTTCCTAATTGATTGGTGACACCTTCATGGTCGCTGTAAATTTTAATAGTAAATTCCAGTTGGGGCCAATCATTTAAAGCCGTAAACGTAAAAGGCCTTCTTTCCTTTTTCCATTCGGGTAAATTAATTACAATATCAGTAGCCTGGCCTGGCTTAAAAACATATTGCGGAGGCTTGCTGAGCCTGAATCGTTTTACATTATGTGTTACAAATTCTGTTTCCAAAATTTTTACAACGTGCTCTTCGTCTGGATAATCTGCCATAATATTTGATTTAGTGTTTACTTCATTTCTTCCTCAGCATTAGAGTTTTTGGTAAATAGAAAAGTTACAAAATATTTTTAAGCCACTGCAGAGAGCCCACTAGCTTTCACTTTCTTTAGATGGAATAATAAACAAAGGAACTTTACTATGGCGCATTACCTTTTCGGCGACGCTTCCCATCAATATTTTATCCAGCCCTCGCCTGCCGTGAGTTCCCATAACAATGATATCAGCATTTGAATCATTCGCTGCCTCCAAAATAGCATCCCCAGTATCGCCTTCCTTTACTAAAGTTTGAATTGAATTACCTCCCAGCTGGCGCTTTATTTTCTCGAGGTAATCTTTTGCCGCATTTTGTAACTCTAATACCGTATTTGTTTGTATGGCGCCGAGATTACTAAAGCTGTCGAAACCAAGTACAGGGGAATAATCCAATGACGAATAATAAGTGTAATCGGCTACTACGTGTAGTAAAACCACCTCCGCATTCATCGATTTTGCAAGCTCAAAGCCCGAAGCCGCAATAATTTTTGCGGTAGGGTTATAATCAATTGCGATCAGTATTTTTTTCATATCTCATTTGGTTATTTTAAAAATCGAATCTTTTTCAAATTGGTAAGATTGGCGTTGTAGGATTAAATTGTGGACAACGCCAATGCATACCCTGAATTTTTATTTTAACAAAGCCTTCACTTTCGCCACTACGTTTTCCACACTAAATCCATATTCTTTCATCACTTGTTCCCCCGGTGCCGATTCGCCAAATTTTGAAATACCGATTACATCGCCATCGTCTGTTACGTATTTGCACCATCCTATTGGAGAGCCCGCTTCTACCGCCAGGCGTTTACGTATTTTTTTAGGAAATATTTGTTCTTTGTACGCAGCATCCTGCGCATCAAATAATTCCCAACTTGGGAAACTGACAACCCTTGCATTAATCGATTCTGATTTCAGTTTTTCCTGCGCCTCCATTAAAAGTTGCACTTCACTTCCACTACCCATCAAAATGACCTGCGGCTCGCCGTCACTATCAGACAATATATACGCTCCTTTTTCCACATTCGTCGCCTTGCCATATTTTTTCTGGTCAATAGTGGGCACATTCTGACGTGTAAGAATGATGGCTACCGGGCCTCCCGAATGTTCCAATGCAACACGCCATGCCTGCGCCGTTTCATTAGCATCAGCAGGACGGATAACTGTTACGTCCGGAACAGAGCGCAAACCAATCAACTGTTCTACGGGTTGATGCGTGGTGCCATCTTCACCCAGGCCAATACTATCGTGTGTGTAAACAAATATCGGGCGGATTTTCATGATAGCAGCAAGTCTTACCGGTGGGCGCATGTAATCTGAAAATATAAGAAAAGTAGCACCATAGGGAATAATTCCTTTTGTAAGTGCCATCCCGTTCAAAACAGAACCCATTGCATGTTCCCGAATTCCAAAGTGGAAATTTCGGCCGCTGTGATTAAGATTAGAGAATGATTCAAAATCGTCAAGGATGGTATCAGTAGAGGGTGACAAGTCAGCGGAACCTCCAATTAGTAAAGGTAATTTGGCCGCAATTGCATTCAAGGTTTTTCCTGAGGCTTTTCTTGTAGCGACTCCTTTAGCATCTGGTTTGAAAACAGGTAAATCATCTTTCCATCCTTCAGGAAACTTTCCAGCACTCAACAATTCATATTCCGCTGCTTCCGCAGGATATTTCTCTTTATATTTTGCAAAAATATTTTTCCAGTCTTCTTCTTTTTTGATACCAGCTTTACCTTTAGTACGGTAATAATTCAATACCTCATCAGAAACGACAAAACTTTGATCAGGATCGAAGCCAAAATTTTCTTTTACCAAACGCACTTCTTCTTTGCCTAATGGCGAGCCGTGGGCGCCAGCAGTATCTACTTTATTCGGACTACCAAAACCAATATGCGTGCGCACTTTAATCAATGAAGGTCTTTTGGTATCGTTTTTGGCATTTTGTATTGCTGTAAAAATGGCGTCTGTATCATTTCCGTCGGCTACTGATTGAACATGCCATCCATAAGCTTGGAAACGCTCAGTTACATCTTCATTAAACGCGATGGAAGTGTCCCCTTCAATGGTAATTTTATTATCATCATATAAATAAATAAGGTTACCCAACTTAAGATGACCAGCCATGGATGCAGCTTCCGCACTAACACCTTCCATCAGGTCGCCGTCGCTACAAATGGTATAAATTTTATAATCGAATATATCGAAACCAGGCTTGTTGTATCTTGAAGCAAGGAATTGTTGCGCGATGCCCATACCGACAGCGTTAGCAAAACCCTGTCCCAGCGGACCTGTGGTGACTTCGATGCCCGCTAATAGGCCATACTCCGGATGACCTGCTGTTTTGCTATGTAATTGCCTGAAATTTTTCAGGTCGTCCATAGTTAAGTCATATCCGGTAAGGTATAAAAAACTGTATTGCAACATGCACGCATGCCCTGCAGATAATACAAACCGATCACGATTTGGCCATTCCGGATCCTGTGGATTGTAATTCATCACTTTTGTCCACAACACATCGCCCATCGGCGCAAGTGCCATCGGTGTTCCAGGGTGCCCTGAATTGGCTTTTTGCACCCCATCAGCAGATAGTACACGAACGGTATTAATTCCTAATTGTTCAATTGATTCCATTTTTTTTTGTTTAATATTTGATTAATTTTTAGCCTCAAAGTGTATGCCGTATAAAAACAGACTATTAACAAAAGTAATGATAAAGAAAGTTTTAAAGAAAAATTAGATACGTGTATCGAGAGAATCTTTTCTAATTTTAGAAAAAATAATTTTCAGCAATGCTTATCGGAGCAATTTTTGTGGGTAATTTATGGAAAACAGTATATGTTACACAAATTTGAAACAGGTGATCATGTAAAATGGAATTCCGAAGCAGGTATCGTTTCGGGCAAAATTATAAAGGTGCATACGAGTGATTTTGATTACAAGGGATACACGCATCACGCCAACAAAGAAGAACCCCAATATGAAATTAAGAGTGATAAAACAGATCACATAGCGGCACACAAAGGCAGTGCGCTGACACTGGTCAAAAAATAAAATGCTACGCAATCTATTAATCAAAATATAAACGCATGGAAACCAAATACAACGAATCAACAGAATCAAGACCTGAAGGCGGCCGTATAGTGGATGCTCCATTAGTAAATATGGATATCCACGACTTTATTAAACAAATAAAAAGCGAACCGGCGTGGGAAAAAAATGACAGGAACGCTATAACTCTTTATAAAACTGCCGGAATGCGAATCGTACTGATCGCATTGCATGAAGATGCACTGATAGCCAAACATACGGCTAACGGAGTTATCAGCGTTCAGGTTTTGGAAGGTGAAATCCTATTTAGCGCAGTGGACCAATCTGTGGTTCTGAAAAAAGGGCAAATGATTACACTTCATAAAGGTGAGCCACATAGCGTAGCTGCTATTAAAGAGTCTGTGTTTTTATTAACGCTCGCTGCTTAAGAGAAGATTAATAAGTTTAATCAGTAAATGAACAAATAACCCGTTTTTTCATTTGAGATTTACATTCTCTTTAGATTAGAAATCCATCGATTAACAGTGAGGTTTTATTTAAGATTGTGATACACTTTTTGTACATCGTCGTCTTGCTCCAGATGATCCACTAATTTCAACACCTCATTGGCATCCTCTTCAGAAAGCTCTACGGTGGTTGTCGGTATCCTGGTAAGTTCTGCCGTAATTACTTCAATTTTTTTCTCGTCGAGTGCTTTATTCATATTGCCAAATTCATTGAAGGGCGTGCGTATAATAATATTCCCTTCACTGTCTTCGCCTATTTCCTCAAGTCCATGATCTATTAATTCCAGTTCCAGTTCTTCCGGATCAATCTTCTCTTTTTTAATTTTAAATTCCCCAAGATGATCAAACATAAACGAAACACTTCCGCTGGTGCCCAGCGATCCACTATTTTTATTAAAATGCATCCGAACATTCGCAACAGTCCGGGTAGGATTATCGGTCGCAGTTTCTACCAAAATCGCAATACCATGTGGCGCGTACCCTTCATAAACCTCCTCGTGGTAATCGGTTTTATCTTTGCCCATTGCCCGTTTTATCGCTGCATCCACGCGGTCTTTGGGCATGTTTACAGCTTTCGCGTTGATAATGCAACGGCGCAGCGATGAATTATTATCAGGATCCGGACCGCCGCCTTGTTTTACAGCAATGTCTATTTCTTTACCGATTCGGGTAAATTGTTTGGCCATTTTATCCCACCGCGCAAACATGGTTGATTTTCGTACTTCAAATATTCTTCCCATAGTTATTTTTTTATGCTTTCAGCCTCATCAATTCCGGCAAATCTAAAATCAAAAACCTAAACTCAGAAATTAAAAAGACGAATGAAGGCTTTATTTGCTGTTCTTTAAGGGAATTTCTTTCTGACTATTCTTTTTGGAAAGTTTTTCGCATTCAAATAATTTTGCACGCTCTAATTTTTTAAATTTAAAATACCCGAACGGGATGGCTATGAAAGTAATGAAGTTTGGCGGTACCAGTGTTGGCAAACCGGAAAGAATGGCATCTATCAAGTCTTTGATCACTAAAGATGATGAATCAAAAATAGTGGTTCTCAGCGCATTGAGTGGTACTACTAATGCACTTACAGAAATAAGTGCCGCGCTTGCCAGCGGAGACCGGGTAGCAGCCAAACAAAGAATTGATGCCCTGGAAGAGCATTACCAGCGTTTTATTTCAGACTTGGTAAAGACCGAAAAAGATTATAAAAAAGCAAAGAAAATTATAGCGGAACATTTTGAATTTTTAAATATTATCTTAAAAATTTCATTTAGCGAAGCTTTAAACAAGGATATACTTGCGCAGGGAGAATTGCTTAGCACCAAACTTTTCAGCCTCTATCTTGATGAGCAACATATTACGCATGTATGGCTGGCGGCGCTCGATTTTATGACGATAGATTCAGCGGGCGAGCCGCAGGTTGGAAGTATCAAGGTAAAGTTAGCTCAACTCCTAAAAGCTCATCCGGACAATAAAATTTTCATTACCCAGGGCTACATAGCCCGCAACGCTAAAGGTGAGGTAGATAACCTAAAGCGCGGTGGAAGTGACTACAGCGCTTCTTTGATAGCTGCCGCAACTGATTCCACGGTTTGCGAAATATGGACCGATATTGATGGCATGCACAACAATGATCCGCGTATTGTAGAAAACACACGCCCCATAAAGCATCTCTGTTTTGATGAAGCCGCAGAGCTTGCCTATTTTGGTGCTAAAATTTTGCACCCGGCAAGTATATGGCCTGCCCAATATTTTAATTTTCCGGTACGCTTAAAAAACACGATGGAACCAGACGCAGCCGGTACGCTGATAGAAAGCCACTCGGACACAGAAGGCGTAAAAGCCATTGCAGCAAAGGATTCTATTACGGCCATTAAAATCAAAAGCAGCAGAATGTTGCTCGCTTATGGGTTCTTAAGAAAGATATTTGAGGTGTTTGAAAAATACCAGACTTCTATTGATATGGTTACCACTTCTGAAGTAGCCGTTTCTCTTACTATTGACAACGATACCTATTTAAAAGAGATTATTAAGGAACTTGAAATGTTTGGAACGATCGAAATAGATACTAATCAAACCATTGTTTCTATTGTAGGTTATCATATCTCCAAAACAGAAAATCTGCTGGCAAAAGTTTTTGACAGCATCACAGATATCCCGGTGCGCATGGTAAGTTTTGGTGGAAGCCAACATAATATTTCTATTCTGATATCGCAGGATCAAAAAAATAAAACGTTACGGCTGTTGAATAAAGGGTTGTTTGAATAAAAGCAGTACGACACTTCCGCAATGAAATCATTTTTAAACTCAGGGGCAAGGTAACTCCGATCAACGGATTAGTTGAAATATCTCAGCTATTAAGAAGACTGAAATGGAATGATTAAAAATGCTTGGTTCCTGGTAAAAAATCAAAATCAATTGTTTAACATAAGCGGCATCACCAGCATCAGCAATTCTTCATTTTCTTTCTGTTCGGTGGGTTTAATAATGCCGGCTTTGGTGGGCGTACTTAATTCGATTACTATTTCTGTAGTATCAGCAGCACTTAACATTTCAATCAGAAATTTGGCATTGAATGCTATTTGAAGATCTTCGCCATCGTATTGACAAGCCATACGTTCATTGCCTTCAAAGCTAAAATCAACGTCTTGTGCGGCCAGCTGCAATTCGCTTCCTGTGATGGTAACGGCAACCTGGTTAGTGCTCTTGTTGCTGAAAACACTTACCCTGCGAAGCGCATTCTGAAAGTCATTTTTGTTAACTGTAAGTTTATACGGGTTATCAACCGGTATTACCACCTTATAATCAGGGAATCTTGCATCTATTAGCCGGCAAACCAGCTCAGTGCCGGCGAATTTTACAAACAGATGGCTGCTGTTGTACGAAACGGTAAGTTCTTCGTCTGAATTTGGCAAAACATTTTTTAATAAATTGAGTGGCTTTTTGGGAACCACAAAAGTGGCACTTTCGGGACACACAACATCATTGCGCGAAAACTTTACCAGGCGATGCGCATCAGTAGCTACTGTTCTTAATCCTTTCGGAGTCAGTTCAAAGAAGATACCTGTCATAGCCGGTCGCAACTCATCAGAACTAGTGGCGAAAATGCATTTGTTGATCGCCGTAACGAAGGCAGACGAAGGCATTTTAAATGAATTAGATGTTTCGGCCTCCGGATCCTTCGGAAAATTGTCCGGATTTTCGCCCATCACTTTATATTTCCCGTTGTCGCTAGTTATTTCTACGCTATAATTTTTATCAATATTGAAAGTAAGTGGTTGTTCAGGAAGATTCTTAAGAGACTCTAAAAGAATTTTGGCCGGAATGCATATTCTGCCGGTGTCTTTGGCTTCAATATCCATATGAATTTTCATCACCGTTTCCAGGTCAGTTGCTACGATGGTCAGCTTATTCTTTTCTATTTCAAAAAGAAAATCTTCAAGAATAGGCAAAACCGTATTGGCGCTGATAACACCGCTGATTTGTTGAACGTGTTTTAATAATTGCGTTGAGGAAACGATGAACTTCATATAAGAATGTTTGATGCCAAAGATAAAAGATTCAAAGTAATGAAAAGAAATAAAATATACAATAATCGTAAAGAGGATCCAAGATCAGTAAACGGACTTTTGAGGTAGAAACTTATTCGGGAATCAACCCTTAATCAATATCATGACTTTTCGCCCTTCCTAATTTCTTTTTTGTAAAGAAAAAAATTACTGATAGTGAATGCGATCCAGCAAATCAACATAAAGCCGCGGATCCATATCGCGAATTTTTCATTCCCGGAAACAGCTTCTATAAAAGTATAAACTCCTGAAATAATCAGTAAAATCCCAATTATAAATACGAATAGGTACCAACGGCTTCTTTTCATTTTTTTTATTAAACGCTTTTTAAGTCATCCAGAAGATTAAAGATCGTGTTTTGAAAAAATAGCACCAATCCTTTGTGAGTGATTAAACCTACTTTTGTAATAATATAATATTTATGGACATTAAAAATCAAAAAATAGCGCTGCTGGTAGATGGTGATAATGCGCAATCAAAAATGATGGACCTTATACTGGAAGAAGCATCCAAATATGGAAAAGTTACCATTCGCCGCGTGTATGGCGATTGGACTATCCAGCACATGAACCATTGGAAAAGTCTGCTCAATGAAATGGCGTTTAACCCTATCCAGAAATTCTCGTACACTACCGGGAAAAATTCTACGGACAGCGCTTTGATTATAGACGCGATGGACATCTTACATGCTAAACTCGTTGATGGCTTTTGTATCGTATCCAGCGATAGCGATTATACCGGGCTCGCCAAACGAATCCGGGAAGCGGGTATTTTTGTAATGGGTATTGGCGAACAAAAAACGCCGAACGCTTTTGTGAAATCCTGCGAAATTTTTACTTACGTAGAAAACCTGGAACCTAAAACAGAAGTTCCGGAAAAGCAACAAACCCAAAAGAAGAAGAAGGAAAAGCCGACAACCAGTGTGAATTCTAAA
Organism: Hanamia sp.; assembly: GCA_036509585.1. GTDB lineage: Bacteria > Bacteroidota > Bacteroidia > Chitinophagales > Chitinophagaceae > Ginsengibacter. Next base: position 11,730 of record DATCFI010000243.1, read on the forward strand.
CTGATTGACAAGGCTTATGACATGAGTATTAATGAAAGCAACGAAGCCTATATTTCCACTCTTGGAATTAATCTCCGCAAACTGGACCCAAGTTTTGACGTACGCACTTATGGCTGCAAAACTCTTACCCAGTTTTTCTCGAAACTTCCAGGCTTTGTTGTGGTTGATAATGTCGTTAACGGCTTGAATAATCCTTTGATAAAAAGAAAATAAGAAATCGGATTATTTGTTCTTTTACTATTTTTTCTTAATGCTTTTTGTAATGTCCTTTTTTTCGGGAAGAGGTGCATTATCTTTCCAATCCCACAAATACCTGCTGGCATAGGTGCGGTAAGGCCGCCATTTTAAAGAAATTTTTTCTATTTTTTTCTGCAATAATTTTTTATCGGTTTCTTTAAGATTATATAATTTAATAACGCCTTGTTTTAGCCCCAGATCGTCCAATGCAAAAACGTCTTGGCGACCCAGCGTAAACATCAGGATCATTTCCACAGTCCATTTTCCTACTCCTTTTATTTGCGTGAGCAAGTCAATCACTTCGTCGTTGCGCATCTTATGTAGCTGCGCATCTGTGATTTTATTTTCAATAAAAAATCTGCAAACATTATGAATGTAAGATGCCTTAGCGTTTGAAAATCCTATGGCACGAAAAGTACTGACAGGCATTTCTAAAATTTGTTTTGCTGTGGGTTCTTTATTGTCATAGAGCGCCAGAAATCGATTGTACAAAACTCTTACAACAGTGGTGCTTAACTGCTGGCTTAAGATGGATGAACACAAACGCAGGTAAACTTTATTTCTTTTTTCTAAAGCGAACGGTTGTTGCGAATCAATAATTTTTTTCAGTCTTTTATCCTTCGATAAATGAAGAATGTGTTCCATAAATTTATTTATTATAAAGAAAAAATTTTCAAATATACCGTGCCTCTTTATTAAGAAACTTCTTCTCCTTCTGAATTTAAAGAAATGATCGGAGACTCTGTAAATTCATTGCGGTAAATTTTAATCAGCACAATAAAATAGCTAATCAGCAACGGGCCGAAAATCAAACCGAGAAAGCCAAAAAGACTGATTCCCACTATCACACCAAATATGGTCACAAGCGGATGTACGTCCCCTATTTTGCGAAGTAAAGTAATACGAGCTACGTAGTCTATGTTTCCGATAATGGCAACAGAGTAGATTCCTAAGCCGATGCCTTGCCAGGTATTTCCTGAAGCCAGAAGATAAATGATCAACGGGATCCATACTAAACCAGTACCAATGATTGGAATGAGGGAAGCCACCCCAGTGAGAAATGCCCACACCATCACATCTTTGATTCCAAAAATATAGTATCCCAAAGCGGCTACCAATCCCTGGATAACTGCCAGTAAAGGAATTCCAATGGCATTGGCCCGTATCATCAGTTCAGTTTCCGAACTCAGCATTGCGCGGTTAGTCCCCCTCAAAGGGATAAATTCGTTCAGATATTTCTCTATCTTGCGGCCATGGATCAGCATGTAATACAAAACAAAAAACATCAGAAGCAGGTTGGTGATGAAATTAGCGGTCCCGGTTAAAAGTGACGGAATTCTTGTCGCAAGATTTTTTGTGGCGTTTTCCAGGTTGTTGCTGTTCAATAATTCAATACCCGTAGCATCGTGTATTTTTTGCGAGAAAGATTTAGCGGCTACGATCAGTTGAACAGGATCGTTGAAAAGCGCTACCATCTTAGGGACCAGCATCACTACGGCAAAATACACCGGAAGGCAAATAATAATAGTATATCCCAAAATATACAGCAACGCAGTCCATCCCGGGGGCCATTTCTTTTTCTCTAATAAATGGAAGTAAGAGTTTTTACTTAAAATATATAAGGTAATGGCGCCTAAAACCCCCGGCAAAAAGATAAAAAAGTTGTTCAGAATTAATAGACCGATAATGATAATAATAACCAGTAAAATAATTTGCCGCAGGCGATTATTAAAAGTATTCATTGAATAAAAATACTAAGAAAAATACACAATGATTTTAAATAAAATATAATCTCTATTAAAAACGAGAACCTTTACATGCACACTATTCATTTTCGGAACAGCAAGGACCCGGAACGGAAATTTAATCTTTCCAGACGGACAAACCTTCACTGCAGTTAGCGCATATGTCAATGTTTTTGCGGCTTGTAGTAATATCTTTACGAAACTTCTTATAATTATCATTGTGCCATATTTCTTTAAAAGATTGCTTTTTTAGATCGCCAAGCCTATGCGTGGCATCTTTATCAAAACAGCAAGGCACTACCATTCCGTCCCAGGTGATTACATTGGCTTCCCAAAGTTTTGAACAATGATTTTGAAGTGTATTTTTTGCAACCCTCTTGCCTTCTTTATTTTTTTTATACCGGCTGTATTTTTTATTCTCCGGAATCAGTTGATTGGGATCGTTTTCATAATCATAAACCTGTGCCGTCTTAAACCGAACTTCATCCACACCCACTTCAGCAGCTAATTTTTTTACATCTTCTATCTGGTGTTCATTGGGCTTCACCACCAGGAATTGAAAAAATACAAATGGCTTTTTGCTCTTCAATTCTCTTTTCCATTTTACGATATTTCTTGCGCCTTCTATCACCTTATCTATGTTTCCTTCCCTGCGATATTGTTCATATACTTCCTGTGTAGTGCCATCAAGCGAAATGATCAATCTGTCCAATCCGCTTTCCACCGTCTTCCGCGCCATCTCATCTGTAAGAAAATGCCCGTTGGTAGAAGTGGCTGTATATAATCCTTTGGAAGATGCGTACGACACCATTTCCAAAAAGTTTTTATTGAGATAAGGTTCGCCCTGGAAATAAAATATCAGGTACAGAATATCTTTATAAATATCATCTATTGTCTGAAAGAAAAAATCCTTTTTAAGCATTCCCCGCGGGCGCGTAAACTCCCTTAATCCACTAGGGCATTCAGGACACTTCAGATTGCATGAAGTAGTTGGTTCAAAAGAAATGGAAACCGGTAAGCCCCACTGTACCGGCTTCTTCAGTAATCTTGTGATGTAATAACTTGAGTAAACTTTTGCCGCGTTCCACACCCTTCTTGTCGTAAGTTTAGTTAAGAAGTTAAGGCTATCATTATAATTCACTTTTGGCATACGTCAAAGGTAACGCCTAAATATCGGTCAAAGTAGACTACAATGAGTTTTGAGAAACCAAATCACCAGAATTTCCGTTTTTCGAAGAATCAATTGTTGCCAGTTGTATTAATGCAGGCTCTTCAAAGTTGAGGTGTCCTTTAAGAAAATTATCGTAATTATTAGCGACTACATTTAGTGCGATAAATCTGAGGACAAAAAGCCTTGTTTCCTGCGGCAAATATTTCTTAACATCCCAGAATGTCGGGTTTCTTTTGCCGGATTTTTTCATATCTAAAGCCACACGGCCAGGCCCGCAATTAAACGAAGCTACTGTCAGAAGAATATCTCCGTCAAAATCATCCAGTTGGTCGCGCAAAAACTTTGCAGCAGCCGTGGTTGATTTCGTGAAATTTCTTCTTTCGTCATATTTTCCTCCCGTCTGCAATCCATATTCTCCGGCAAGTTCACTCATAAATTGCCAATAACCTACGGCACCAGCTTTTGAAACCGCATTACCGTTAAAATTGGATTCAAGAGCCGGAAGCATTTGTAGCTCTTCCGGTACATCGTATTTGTCAAAAATTTCAACAGCTTCTGGAAAATATCTTTTCCCTTTATTAAACATGTGAATAATATATTCTCTTTCCTTTCTTGAATAATATTTCACATACCCTTCACTTTTTTGGCGGTCTTCTTCCAGGCTAAAAGGATAGACAACTCTCCCAGGATTTCTTATCAGGGATCTTTGAAAATGAACTTCGGTTGATATAGTGTCAGCCGGAAATGAACGATAACCACCTGATTTAGATTCTAAACCAAACAGGTTTTTTGCTGAAGTGCTAAAGCCAATTATAAAAAAGATTATAATCAACGTTAATAAGCTCTTTGATTGAATACTTTTCATAAAGAATTTTTTTCGTCAAAAATTTATTTCACGTTATTACATAACGCCGGTTTCCAGTAGGTTCCGGTTTTCAATAGATTGGGATTGGTTGGTGGGATTTATATCAAAAAAAAAGTATGAACTTTAATTTTGTCTGCCTTGTATTGCAAAAAGTATGCGAATTTAATAAACGAAAGACTAAGATGCAAGTTTTGGCGTTCAAATTTAGGATTTAATAAAGCTATGGGAAAAATATTTATCTGCCTAATATTCTTGTATTCAAACGCTTATGCACAGGACATAAGCTATGAACCTAATATCATAAAAAAAACAAAAGAAATTGCTTTAACAGAAAGTCAGGCCTTTTCAAACAGGCAAACACAGGTGAAAAGGACCGAGGCTTCTAACAATTTTGATGTGAAATACTATCGGTGCGAGTGGCAAACGGATCCGGCGATTCGCTTTATCCAAGGTAAAGTGAGCTCTTTTTTTATGATTTTAGCGGACGCTGATTATATAGTTTACGATCTTTCCGATTCTTTAGCCGTAGATAGTGTGAAAGAACGAAACGGTTTGCTTTCTTTTAAACAAAAGGATAATACGTTAAAAATTAGTTTTAGCAACTTAAAATCCAAGGGAACTTTTGATTCTGTAACAGTCTTTTACCATGGCGTTCCGCCAAACACCGGTTTCGGCTCCTTTGTCAATTCAATCCACGATAGTGTTCCGATCATGTGGACTCTGAGTGAACCTTATGGAAGCCGCGATTGGTGGCCGTGTAAAAATGGCCTGGATGACAAAGCCGATTCGATAGACGTTTACATCACTGCTCCGTCCCAATATGCTGCCGTATCAAATGGGTTACGTCAAAGTGAAATTATTGAAGGCTCTAATAAAATCACCCATTGGAAACATCGCTATCCAATTGCTTCTTACCTGGTATGTATGGCATTATCCAATTATGCTGAATTTGAAAATCACGTGCTCATTGGAAATACAAATTTGCTGATGGAAACATTTTGTTACCCTGAAAGCCTTGATCTCTTCCAGGAAAATACACCGCTTGTTTTAAATCAATTACAATTTTATAGTAACATTTTTGGGGCCTATCCCTTCATAAAAGAAAAATACGGACAGGTACAATTTGGATGGGGTGGCGGAGAAGAGCACCAGACTTCCACTTTTATTGTAAAGCCCGACGAAGCGCTGATGGCACATGAGCTTGGGCATCAATGGTTTGGCGATAAAGTTACCTGTGGCTCGTGGCAGGACATTTGGCTTAATGAAGGATTCGCTACTTTCCTGGCGAGTTTGTATATGGAACATACATACCCGATGACGGCAATCAGTACACGAAAAGCAGAAATTGATAAAATAACTTCATTGACTGGTGGTTCGGTATTTGTAGACGACACTACTAATGTCAGTCGCATCTTTGATTCCCGGCTTTCCTACACCAAAGGTTCGCATCTTTTATACATGCTTAGATGGATACTTGGCGACAGTTCTTTTTTCAGGGGAATAAGAAATTATTTAAATGACTCAACGTTGGGTTTTGGCTTTGCAAGAACCATAGATTTTCAAAGAAATTTAGAAAAAGTCAGCGGCATTAAACTTGATTATTTTTTTAACAACTGGTTTTACGGACAGGGCTATCCGTCTTATAACGTTCAATGGTCCCAGCTAGGAAACGATTTTGTAAAAATAGAAATGAACCAAACTACCTCTGACAAGTCAGTTCCGTTTTTTGCTTTACCTGTGGCTTTGCAGTTTAAAAATACGACACAACAAAAAACGATTGTCGTGAATAATACGTTTAACGGCGAGACTTTTATTAAGGAGATTGGATTTGTAGCAGATTCCCTAGTTATAGATCCCAACTATTGGCTTATTACAAAAAATAACACTTCTGAACAGGTAGATGAGAATATCGGAGCAAAAAATGATATCCGGGTTTTCCCGAATCCTTTTAATTCAAATCTTTATGTTTATTTAAAAAACTTTTCACCATCGGAAGCGCATATCCGGATATACGATACCGGAGGAAAGCTGATGTTGCAAAAGGACTCACCAGTAAGCAGCTCATTATTTTTTGATTTTAATACACAATCGTTTGGCAGGGGAATTTATTTTATCAAGATTCAAACTGATAATGGTGTTAAGTTTGTAAAAAAAATTCTGAAACAATAACTAATTCGTTTCGATCAAATAACAGACTTAGCTGTGGCCCGAAAAAAAAGAAAACGCCGTTCAAATTCATTTTTAAAAATATTTTTCTGGCTTTGCCTCATCATAGTCGGGGTGTGGTATGCTGTAAATTTATTTTTTATTCAACCGCATGTATTTTATCCCGGCTTTCAAATTGACATTCCTAACGGCTATCAAATACACGGTATTGACGTGAGCCGTTATCAAAGTGTTGTGAACTGGGCAGAAGTAAAAAATATGGAGGATAACGGAATAAAAATAGGTTTTGCCTTTATAAAAGCCACCGAAGGAACCAACATCGTTGATGGACAATTCAGACGAAATTGGATTGGTGCCGAAGAACAAAATATTCCAAAAGGCGCGTATCATTTTTTTGTTCCGGGAAGGAATGTACAAAGGCAGGCCAAGAATTTTATCCAGATTGTAAACCTCGAAAATGGCGATATACCCCCAGTGCTTGATGTGGAAATACGCCGCCGCGTATCTGTCGCTGAAATGCAAAAAGAAGTTAAGGAATGGCTGGATGCGATAGAAGATCATTATGGCGTAAAGCCTATTATTTATACTAACATTGATTTTTACCAGCGCTATTTTCAAACCGGGTTTGAGGAATATCCTTTATGGATAGCGCATTATTTGCAGCCTGATAAACCGAGAATTGAAAACAAATGGAACTTTTGGCAACATAGCGAAAACGGCCGTGTGAATGGTATCAACGGACCTGTTGACTTTAATGTTTTTTATGGCGATAGCTTGGATTTTAATAGTCTCTTAATCGCTAAATAGAAATCAATGTTATTTGTTTCTTTACTATATTTTAAATTTACCTAATCCTTCTTGCCAATACAACTGAATTTTTAAATTGTTTTCTCTTTCCTTCTTTATTAAAAATCTCGGTATAGATAATGTAAATGCCCTGTGGTAATTTTTGATTTTTATCATTCAGACCATCCCAGCGGTAATAGCCTGTGATACCACATAATGAATTTTTTTGCAGATAACGGACTGGCCTACCCGAAGCATCAAAAATCGTGATATTAGTTACGTAACCCGGTGTTGGAAAATTATAATTGATGGTAGCAAAATCATCGTGCCCATCGTTATCCGGAGAAAATATTTCAGGCGAAACGGTTATTTCACCGTGTGACTCATCGTTTGTTTTGTATTGAGAATTTTTGAAACCCGGTGTACCATACCCGGACGACGTGGCTGCGGAATGAAAATTGTTGTTGACTGAAGGACCATTAACATCTATTCTTTCCAACGAAACACCTTTGGTATTGTGCACCAATGGAAAATGCCATCTATCAGAATAATTCACTTCGTCAATAATGTTTCCCTGTTCGCTTAGGATGACTACATTTCCTTTGTCGTTGGGAAAAGAAGGCATTGTTTTTATTTTCAAAAAAGCATCAGGATTCGTGGTGATGTATTGAGTTTGTACAATGTCGGGGTCTGTCGTAATTGCAATATAATCTCCCGGAAAAAGCAAATAATTATCTACGTTCAATTGCTGAATAGTACTGACAAGATTTGTGCTGTTACGATTTGCAATAAATATTTTGCTGAGGTCAATTATCTTCTGTGAACGGTTGTACACTTCGACGTAATCAACACCGGACGGCAAAGGATTAAAAAGAATTTCATTGACAACGATATCAAAACTGTCAACACTTTGTGCTAAACCAAATCTTACGGAATGGTTTGTACCAATATTATTTCCGGAGCAATCTGAAATATTATTGGCAGTTACCTTGTAAATCTTTCCGATACTCAGCGGATTATTTAAGTTAATTTTTACTTTATCAAATAAAGGAGGAATGGCTGTCGCGCTTGTTGCTGATAGTCCGTTATCAAAAAAATAATTACCGGTATTAACTGACTTCATACTATCAACAGGTTCATCAAACTGTAATGTAATTGTCGTTGAATTATTTGCAAATGCTCTTAATAATATCGGGGGATTATCGTCTCTATTAATTCCGTCAACAGAATTTTTTCTTCCGGGCGTGCCACCGCTGTTATCCTTACTTGCTGTCCAGTTGGAAAACGTGCTACAAGGATTTTTGGTGTCAATCATTTCCAAAGACCAGCCACCACCTCGTTTCAATTCATTCGGGTACCATTCAGACGAATATTGAACTGCGTGAATTTTTTTTCCATTCGCATTTTCTAATGAAAGAAGATCTCCTTCATTATCAAGAGAAGGAAAATTGGTAACGCTTAGCGTTTTGCCGAATGACGATAAATTGGACCCGGAAGATGCAGAACAAACAATTAAAAAACTGTCAGGCTGTATAACAAAATCAGGCATGGGCCCACTTATTGAAGTCAGATCGCTTAAGCGCCATCCTTTTATATTGATTGGAAATGAAGAAATATTTTTAAGTTCAATCCATTCGTTATTGGGCAACCCAACCTGCGGTGTTGGATCAGCCATGATCTCATCTATCAAAATATCATATTGCTGGGGAGTATAAAAGCTGAACGTAGCCGTTCCGTTGCTTACCGCATTGCCAGAAATATCCTTTATTCCATTTACTGTTAACGTGTAAGCCTCACCGTTATTGAACGTGCTCTCGAAAGTGAGATGTGTCAAAGAAGGATTTTGTGAATCTGCGATAACCAGGTTTGGCATACCTAAACCCTTATTGGCAGAATAATTTGAAAATAGAACTGCACTTATTTTGTCCAGCGGTTCATCAAAGAGAACATCTACAGTCGCGTTTGAAGTTGCGGTGACTGACCGAATTACAGGCGACGTCACGTCCGGCACATAATTTTTAATTTCTATGTCGTCAATAAAATGTTTCTGAAAAAAAATTGCGGTACTTTGTTTTATCAGAAAGCCAAAATAAGATGAAGTGGTATATGTTGAATCAACGTTAGAACCTTCGGCATAAAAAGAATTTCCCGTTCCGCTCATATCCCTGTATAGCGTCCATTGATTTGAGATATCCCGAATCACTTTAATTTTCATAACGTTACTGCTGTGATTTAGGATTCCATTTTCGCCATCAATAATTTTTGTCACAATACCGCTTTCATTTTTACGGTAGAGACTTATTTCGTCATCTGTATTTCCTATTCTGACGAAATATCCAAAATTAGATGAAGCACTCAATTCACCGGATGAAGAAGTCAGCCACGCATCCATATAATTTGCAGATGACGGGTTGAAATTTATTTTTATCTGGAATTCCCATTGAGCAGAAGTCGCCAGGCTACTTGGCGTACTCAGATAGAAATTGCTATTAACTGTAGTGTCATTGCTTTGCAGTTGCAGCGAAGAATTTACCACAAAAGAATTTGAGTTTCCACCCCATTGCGGATCGTTGGTAAAATCGCCATCTTTAAAATTCTCGGATACCTGCGAATAACCAAGGCCGCCTGATAGGAAAAAATAAATAAAACTGATTATTCTATTTCTCATACAAAGCAGGTTTTATTTTAAAGATAAGCACTTTATTTTTTCTCCGAAATAGGTCTGCTATATAGAATGAAAAATGACACGAGGCTGTGCCATTCGATAAAACAGGAAAATGGCTTTATTGTTTGTTTACTGTAAGAATTAGGGCAGTGTTTTTCAACTTAAATACGACACAAGAATCGGAACGTGTGCTGTACTTATCAAAAAGTCAACGTTTTATTTTAGTAGATCCTTACCTATTTATTGCCTTTTAACCTTAAACGAGCCGTTAGTGATTACTGCAGTCTTGCCGGTTGATATTGTCGCTGCTGTTCCTGAAAAAGTGCCCGCTACGTAAGAGCTTGTTATCTCAGTAATAGTTATTTTAACTGCAGGAGTCAATGCCATTACTGAATTGTACTGGTTATTCGACGCGTCATAGTAACTAATTGTACCCTGAAAAGTATATCCCACAGCAACATCAGTGTATGTTTTGGTGGTAATCGCTGAAAAATCAGTTATACCTAAAGCTAATACATCGGTAGTCGCATCTTGAGTGTTCATCCCTTCTATGTTGAGAACACTAAAAGGTGTGGGTTGGCCTGATGGTATTGTAAGAAACATGGCACTTGTAAATCCCGTATAATTTATCTCTGTGCCATTTACATTTGCTTTTACATAATAACCTGTGCTGGCCGCAGAATCTTTTTTGCAGGAAGAAAGGAAGGAACTTAAAATTGCTAAAGCCATCATAAACGAAAGAAAAGATTTCATAATATTTGTATTGATGTGAAAAATATTTTTTAAATAATTGTAGATTTTTATTAAACGATTTTGTAAGTCAGATGTATTAAAATTTTAGAATAAAGCAGATAGGTCGTGATGAATTGAATAGTATTTGTTTTAAGCTAATAATATTAGTATATTTGAGCTAAAATTATTAGCCATGTTTACAGGAATGAGTTTAATAGAATTTACAAAAAAGTTTCAGA
>DATCFI010000244.1:0-12505 GCA_036509585.1 Hanamia sp.
GCTTAATGGATTGTTGCTGGCAGTATGCTTTTTTTGTAAGGCCGCTTTGTTGCCAGTGTTCGATCATCTCAAACATTTGGCGGCGTAATTCCGGATTGTTGCGCATGTTATTTTTTTTATCATGCAAAACTATTGGCTATTCTATTTGTGGACAAGATGTGGTTGGACGGACGGATACGTTACTAATGAGATGTAAAGGTGGGATGAACTGTAACAACCAGCCTATAAAGTAATTTAAGAAATACCCTTAATCTACTTTAAGGGTAGGGCTATTTTGTGGCAATGCTTTTTCTTACAATACTCAGAAATTCAGGCGTAATGCCAAGATAAGAAGCTATTTGAGTATTGGGAAGCCGGTTTGAAAGGTTTGGATATTGATTTAAAAAGGAGAGATAACGCTCTTCTGCTGGGTTGCTTATATTCTGCAATAATCTATTCTGAAGTTCGACAAAATTATTTTCGATTATTACTCTAAATATTCTATTAAATTTCGGATGGTATTCAAATAAAAACACCAAATCTTTTAATTCTATTTGAATAACAACAGATGGTTCGATTGCTTCAATATATAATTTGCTTGGTTTGCCAGAATGAAAATTTTCAATACTCGTTGACTTTACAGAATGGAAACTTGCCAAATCTGTAAGCCAGGTATTTTCAGCACCAAACTGAATATTGTGCTCTTTTCCGTTATAATCAACGCTATACATTTTAAAGCAACCACTCACTATAAAATTATAATGTTTACAAAGGTCTCCTTCTTGTAAAATGTATTGTCTCCGTTTAACTTTTCTTTCAGTCACTCTTTCTGTTACAGCATCAATTTCTTCGCTGTTTAAAGCAACGTAGCTGTTGAAATGTGATATGAGTTTTTGAATTTCCATTGCATTGTAAAGGTAAAAATTTCAGAGAGGATCAGTGGCAGCTTGGCTATTTTGCTGGTCAGATCAATCGAATTGCGTAATTGTCGTTTATAAATGTATTTCAGGCTAAAGTACATCCCTTTTTTATAATACATTTTTTTCTCCCCTCTGGTTTTTAAGAATTAATAAAAAAAGGCTACCCTTAAGTTATAGAGTGCAAATACAACTCATCGCCAATCTAAAAATTATCTAATGGAATTATGATTTGATAGCCTTTACTTTCTCTTGTTATTTCCGATCCAAAAACACAGCAAGCGAATTAGAAGTATGCTTTCCTTTATTTTATTATCACCATTCTTCGACGAAAGAATGAGCAAGTTTGGTTAACAGCAAACAAACAAATTCGACAATTTTTTATTTACTTCCTTAGTGTATTCGGATAGCTATCGTGGTCCGTGAGAGAATGAATCATGGAAAGAGACATAACATACTACTGTAAACGCAAATCTTGCTCCTTTGTCCCCTGTAAATAATGGTTGGTTCTTTTTTGTCAGCTGTTTGGCATGATTTTTATTAAAGAATCCTATGCTAACATTTAAACAATTATAAACCTTAAAAAACACACTATGGACAGTATCAACAAAAACCAGGAAGGAGATCACCACGAGAATCTTCAAGGCAATGAAGCCGCTAAAAAAATAAGCGAGCTGGCGGAAAAAAACACTTGCTTTTTTTGCACGGGAATTACCGGCGGAAAAAAGATAACTACACGCCCCATGTCGGTACAAAAAGTAGACGATGAAGGAAACCTTTGGTTTCTCAGCGCTAAAGACAGCCATAAAAACAGGGATATTGCGCGCGACCCAAAAGTTCAGTTATTCTTCCAGGGTTCTTCCCATTCAGATTTTTTAACCGTTTATGGCAATGCCACTATTTCCGCTGATAAAGCTTTGATCAAAGAGCTTTGGGAACCTCTTGCGAAAGCGTGGTTTACAGAAGGCGTAGACGATCCTCGCATTTCCGTCATTAAAGTTTCAGCAGATGATGGCTATTATTGGGACAACAAGAATGGCAATGCAATTGCTTTGTTGAAAATGACTGCTGGTGCTATCATGGGCAAAACACTTGATGATTCTATAGAAGGTAATATCAAAGCTTAAAACTTATCAAGGAAGGCTTTATAATTATTATGCAACCTTTCTTTTTCATTCTTTTGTTGTCTATTCTTTTACTACTTTATGGGACAGCTTCTACTTTGTGCGTTGTTGCAAACGTACGAACAGCAATGATTTTATTGTTCGAAGATTTTAAGAGTAACTGCGGTAGTAAAACAACTTTTATGACGGATTCCTATTTTTAGTTTTCAGTAGCCGCAAACTATTAACAGCAGGGAATTTAATCTCGTGCGATAGTTCATCGTTGCTTCCAAATAGAAGTTCCTATTACCTTTCCACCTTCCCATGCGGTAGGCTCTGTGTTTAGTACCAAAAGATTATCTTTATATTGTGCGAATCGTTTCATGGTTAGTCCTTTCCAATTGGGAAATAATGACTCTTCAACATGATATTCAACTATATTTTCACTTTCATCAAATGTATAGTGGCCAAAATACGATATCACCCCTTTGGTACCGGCTTCGGATTCTTCGCTACTACCGGTCATTGGGTCATCTGATTTAAATAATGGACCATCATTTTTCATTATTTGCACACTAAAATTTCCAGACAAAGTATAGATTAGCATGCCTTTTGCAACTTTTCCAAACGGATAAATAGTCTCACCATTATTTGTCATAATTTCAAACGATACCAGCACCCAGGTGTTAATCAATTTGCCTTTCATACTCCTGTTTTTTCTTTGTGAATATTTTATACAACCGCATTAGAATGAAGCACAACGTACGTATTTAAAATAAACAACAGGACTTTAAATTTGGAATGGCCATCTTTATCATATTGTTTTATTTACAAATAAATTCTTATTGTGAACAACTTAAAACACAGCCCTATTCAATGCTAAATTTCCTGACCTAAGAAATGAACTTAAAAATACTTTATTTATCCCTGCTATATCATTATATAGCATTGCTGTTTTTCGGAGGAAGAAATGATTTTTTTTGATATGGTCAAAGATAAGTTGATCACTATTGCTTCAGGCTGCACTTCCTCAAAGCATCTCTTCCTGCAACGCCTTCGGTGAAACAAAGGCTTTAAGCCTTCGAAAGGTCGGCAAACTTTTCTCTTAATTGGCAGTGCTAAAATCACCGATAGTTTTATACTTTTGTGCCCGCCTGCGTGATTATAAATATCTTCAAGTAAAAATATTAATACCAGGAAATTATTCAAAGTAATACAGAACACGCGTCACGTGTTTATCCAGGAGAGGTGCCAGAGCGGTTGAATGGGGCGGTCTCGAAAACCGTTGAGGCTCAAACCTCCGAGGGTTCGAATCCCTCCCTCTCCGCATTGATGTAAAGTTGTGTTGTTTATAAACGCCAAGGGTTTGGATGGGCAGGCAGTTCTCAGAGAAGCTTTCGCATCACGTCTTTGCGGGAAGCCAAATTAATTTTGTTGTAATAATAAATGTTCTGCCAGCATACTTGGCCCCATCAAACGTCCACGGATCCTGTACTCAGCCCTATCGTTACAGACCTCCTATTTTTTTCTGATATCTAACATAACGAACACTCCATTCCAGGCTACTTCTTTTACAGTAATTGCATAACTGCCAAATTCGATGACTCCATTCTTTTTACCTTCCGGATGGTAAAACCTAACCTTGGTACTCTTCACATCAGGGGTTTGTAACATGACCTCTGCAAAAGAAAGATCACCTGACCGTTTGCCTTTTTCATCCATTGTTATTTTATGACCACCGTCTATGTGCACAATTGTTAAGTCATCGTAAACCAACGAAGTGCCTTCTTTTAATTCAATCATTTCTTGTATGTTATTTGAATTTCTGTGGTAAAATACTAACTCTATAAATGACAACGAAACTATTCTAAGTCCCAGCCGACTTTGTTCATTCATCTTACGTCTCTTCAACTAAAAACTGCCGAGCCTGATAGAATTTATTAATACAACGTTAAGCCCCCTTCGTTAGACTAGGCTGAGAAAAAAGTTTCTAAATGGTGGTAGCCTCATAACCTCCTACATTTAATTATAAAAAAGCAATATCAAAAACGATTAGTGCTCTGAGTCTCCTGGAATTTCCGGGATTCCGGGATCATCTAATATTTGCACCGCAGTAGCTGGGCCTACGTTTTTCCAATCCCATAAGACCCAAACTACTTTTTTATCAGGGGTAACTTCCACCAATTGCGGCCCTTTGCCACCATCTCCCCTGGAACATATAATGGTATTGCCATTTGCCAAACGGGTACAACTTTGTGTATTAATGAAGCGATATTCTTCCGGAATGTCTTCTCGCCTGAGTTCCCAAACCGTTTCTTTTGCAGGATTAACTTCCCTTGTTAATATATCTTTTTCATCTGTGATCAGTGTGTTGCCATTTTTTAAACGAATAGCTGCCCAGGGCTGATTGATGCCATAGCTCCATATTTCGTTAAAATTTTTATCGTACTCAATTACTTTATTCATCAACATAAAGGGAACAAGATAAGTGCCTTGTGCTGTATATCTTACTCGGCGAAATTGAGCATGCACGCCTTTTGAAGTATCATATGGCATTTCGTGCTCTACCTCTATTTTGTTAGTCTTTATATTGAACACTATTAATTTAGGAGGAGTTCCATTTTGCATAAAAAGCACTTTATCCAAACCAATGGGCTGGCAGGCATGTATCTCGGTTCCCTTTGGCGCATCATAACGCCATACCACTTCCTTTTTGGGAGTTATCTCCGCAATGTATTCCATGCGGGTAAATAAAATATTGCCGTTAGATAGCATCCATACGTCATCATATTCATTGCCACTGCCTGTAGAATAAGTCCAGATTGGTTTTCCCTTATTGATCAAAAATATTTTGTTGTAACCCTCTCCAATATATAGCATGGGGTGTTGCGATATACCATCACCCGGCAAGTTCGGTGGAACAGGAATAGAAGAATCCCATTTTTTTTCCGGCACTTCCGTTTCTGCCGGCCCTAAAACCGGAACGTCCGATGCTGTGAATTGGCTTAACAAATCCATAAGCGGTGTCGCCGACGATGCGTTCGTAGAAGTTACTTTTTGCCCATAAGTGTTGTTACAAAAAAACACCATAATAAACGCAACTCCAAGTAAGGAGAGATGAGCACGATTTTTTTTATTCATAATTTGTTTATTTTATCCGTTGTCGCAAGATCAACAACAGAGAAATATAGAAATAATTGGCCAACCAACGCAAACCTTCCCTTCCGAAAAATTAAGTCTTAGCTGCGTCCTCCGCAGGGGACACGGCGTGTTCACACAGTTGCAAATGTACGTAGTGATATTTCTATTATTTGAAGATTGTCAGCCCTTCGATAGGCTCAGGAGGACAAAGAGATGGCAAGCGCTTTATGGATTACGACATCATGGCTATGTTAAAAGAAAAAGGGAACGAAAATATTTTGGATCAGTTGGCAGCCCGAGTAAAACCAACTGATAGAAAACGAGGAAAACTGCATGAAGTTTTTGAAACATCATTGATATCAAAAAATCTTTTAGTCTTGAATTTATAAAACAGAAACTCAATTACATCCATTTTAATCCATGCGCCGGCAAATGCACCCTGGCTGATATCTCTGAAAATGATGTGCACAGTTCTGCGGGATATTATGATACTTTAATACAGGGTATTTTTTCTGTTGATAACATAATGGATATCATGAATATTGACTTAAGCAAAAGAATATAAACATACGATTATCCAGACGGTTAGTCCCCTTCGGGAGACTCAGCTGAGACAAAGACAAACATACCCAATTTAATATTGGTGATGATATAGATGAGGAAGCCGTGTATGGCAAAAATAGACACCGACACAAACATTGTGAGCATTAGTGGGAATCTATAACAAAATATATAGCATCGCCTTGAAATGAGTGGTAAGGTGAACGCAAAACTTTAGCTAAATAAATATAGATCGAAGATTTCACAACAGCTATAAACTTATTTTAAAGCTTGATACTTGTTACCAAATTATTTATGATTCGCTTTTGATTGCAAGGACACGATTGAGACGCAGCTATTGGGTGGGCAATAAGATATTGATTCTTATTTATGTGTTATTTTCTCAAATAAATACCATAATATTGTTAGATACAGCGCCTTTTGCTCTGATCCAACCTTTTCTACGATGTACTATTTAAAAACAGGTTTGAATATGAAAGTTCTAATGGCATTCGCCTTTTTGATGGGTTTTAGTTTAGTAACTAATGGCCAAACCACCCGCAAGGAATCCTCATTTGATGAAAATTGGAAGTTTCAAAAAGGGGACCCGGCAGGCGCAGAGAGTGCCAATTTCGATGACAAAACCTGGCGAACTGTGGATCTGCCGCATGACTGGAGCATTGAGCCCCTTGAAGGGCAATCACCGGGAAATATCGTTGGTCCTTTTTCAAAACAAAGTCCTGGAGCAACTGCTACGGGCTACACCATCGGCGGTACTGCCTGGTATAGAAAAACATTTACTTTCAAACCTGGCGAAGTTTACAGCCAGTCCATCATCAACTTCGACGGCGTGTATATGAATTGTGAAGTATGGGTTAATGGTATTTTATTGGCTAAACATCCATATGGTTACACACCTTTTGATGTTGACATCAGCAATTCGCTTAAACCGGCAGGCCATGCTAACGTTATAGCAGTAAAAGTTCGTAATGAAGGAAAAAATTCAAGATGGTACAGCGGATCAGGAATTTATCGCCACGTAACACTTGTGAGAAAACAGCCTCTGCACCTGGCGCAAAACGGTGTTAATATAACTACTGAAAACCTGACAACAGATAAGGCTACTATTAAGGTATCTGCCCTGCTTGAAAACACCAACATTAAATCTTTGCGTGTGCAATTGTCAGTTAAGTTAATCGGCCCGGATGGTAAAACTGTTCGGATAGCTAAGACCTCTGTAAAACAAGTTTCAGATACGGTTTCGCAAATAGAGGAGCTTATTACTGTTGACATGCCGAAGGCATGGTCAGTTGAAAAGCCAAATTTGTACACTGCAGAAATTGAAGTATTTTCTAATGGTAAGATCGCCGATAAAAGCAAGACAATTTTTGGTATACGGACCATTCACTTTGACGCTGCTACCGGCTTTACTTTAAATGGCAAAAGGGTTCTGTTAAAAGGTGGGTGCCTGCATCATGACAATGGCTTTTTAGGCTCAGCGACTATTGATCGCGCCGAAGAACGGAAAGTAGAGCTAATGAAAGGTTATGGTTACAACGCTATCCGTACCAGTCATAATCCGCCTTCAAAACAATTTTTAGATGCATGCGACAGAAATGGCATGTTGGTGATTGATGAGGCCTTTGATATGTGGGAGCGCCCAAAAAATCCGCAGGATTATCATCTTTATTTTAAAGAATGGTGGCGGAAAGATCTGAAAGCCTTGATCCTCCGCGACAGAAACCATCCATCTGTAATTTTCTGGAGTATTGGTAATGAGGTCAATGAACGGGTAGATTCACTTGGTTTAGCAATTGAAAAGGAGTTGGTAGCAGAGGTTAAGCACCTTGATAATACCCGCCCTGTAACTGAAGCCATGTGCAGTTTCTACGATCATCAAGGCTACAAATGGGATAGTACTATACCGGCATTTGCTATGCTTGACGTGGGTGGATACAATTATATGCGCTCAGAATACGAATCAGACCACAAGAAATTTCCTAAACGAATAATGATGGGTACAGAATCCTATGCCAGGGAAGCATACGATTATTGGCAACAGGTTAAAAACAACCCTTACGTGATAGGAGATTTTGTGTGGACTGCAATGGATTACTTTGGCGAAACCGGGGTAGGCAACAGCAGATTGAATGATGAACCTGGAAGAGGGCTTTTGAGAACATTCCCCTGGTTTAACGGATTTTGCGGCGACATTGACATTTTAGGCTTTAAGAAACCACAAATGCTTTACCGTGACGTGATTTGGGATAACAGCAATTTAGAAATGGTAGTGCATGCGCCTATACCGGATGGAAAACGAGAGATTGTAAGTCAATGGGGATGGCCTAATGAATGGCAAAGTTGGAACTGGGCAGGCAATGAAGGTAAGATGATGGATGTCCGCGTCTTTTCAAATTACCCGCTTATTCGGCTGGAATTGAATGGAAAAGTTATCGGCGAACAAAAGATTAGTGATAGCACTAAACTTATTGCCACATTTAAAGTGCCTTATCGGGCTGGAACGCTGAAGGCTATTGCTATAAGAGATGGTAAGGAAGTAGCATCAAAACAGTTGACCACCACAGGGCAGCCTGCTAAAATAAAGCTGATCGCTGACAGGTCTGCAATTAAAGCCAACCGCAACGATCTTTCCTATGTAAAAATAGTTATAACAGATGCTGCTGGCAATATTATACCTGACGCAGACATCCCTGTTAAGTTAACCGTTTCGGGTGACGGGGAGATCGCCGGATCGGGCAACGCATGTCCTAATGATATGGAAAGCGTAAATAACCCTGTTTGTAAAACTTACCGTGGGGTAGCACTAGCTATACTGCGGCCGTTAAAAAACAACCAAAAAGGAAATATTAAACTTAAGGTTGAAGCTACAGGACTGGTTACGGGGGAAGTAAATATTGCTTTAAATTAGCGAGTAGTATCAGTTATTAGCAACGAATAATGTGATGCTGTTTAAAGAAGCTGATTTGGCCAGGGACATTGTAAAAGGTAGCCTTAGGCATTTATATGACAAGTACTACTGGCCTCACTTGAAAGGATGTAGAAAATTTAAAAATTAAAAACACTATTACAATCAATGAAAAAATTTAAACAAATTCTATTTGGCTTTTTTCTACTGTTTAGTATTAAAGGCGCATTAGGACAAGCCCAAACGTTAGTATTTAAAAGCCCCGATAAGCATCTAACACTAAATATATTATCTGAAAATAACAGGCTGGTGTATAATGTTCAGGCTGGGAATACCCGGATTTTACCAAACTCAGCAATGGGTTTAACGGTGGACAGCATAGATCTGGGCGCTAATGCAAAAGTTGCATCCGCACCCTTATTGAGTAAAGTAAATGAGAATTATACAATTTTAGGAAACCACTCCCGTGTTCATAATCAGGCAAACGAAGCGGAAATTCCTTTAATTGCCTCCGGCATAAAATTCAGTTTGTTTGTAAGGGTGTATAATGATGGGGTAGCCATCCGTTATGCTCTTCCTGCTGACGCAAAACATATTGATAAAGAGAGTACTTCATGGACTTTGCCAGATAACGTTTCAAAAATTGCATGGGCAGATTTCAACCAAAGTTATGAAGGGATAAATCATGTAACGTCATTAGAAAAAATACCGGAAGGTAAAATTATAATGGCTCCGGTAACTTATCAGACTAATGGTTACTACCTTTCAATTTCAGAGGCTGATTGTGAAAACTTCTCAGATATGGCGCTTACGCGCAATGGCAACATTTTAAGTGTTAGTTTTCCATTCGCAAAAGATGGGTGGGAAATAAAACCTATTACCGGGAATAATAATCTTGTGCTAGATGGCACTTATCGCGGAAAAAAAGTTTCGCCGTGGCGTTCAATCATCATTGGAAAAACTTTAAACGAACTGGTAAATTCAGATTTGCTCATGAATTTATGTCCGCCACCTGCACCGGGATCTGACTTTTCGTGGGTAAAACCTGGGCGTAGTTTATGGCAATGGTGGAGTGTTGGCCCACCTAAATATGAAGATCAGAAAAATTGGTATGATGCAGCCGTAAAATTGAAATGGGAATATTATTTGATTGATGACGGATGGCGTTATTGGAAACAACCCGGCAAAGATCAATGGGCGTTGCTGAAAGAAGTAGTAGCTTATGGCAAGAGCGTAGGTATTAAGTCAATTGTATGGGTAGACTCTAAAGAATTTCGTAAGGCCACTGAAAGGACAGCATACCTGGAAAAAGTAAAATCTATAGGAGCATCTGGTATTAAAATTGATTTTATACCAGATGCAACTGCTGAAATTATGCAATGGTATATGGAAACAATGAAGGAGTGCGCTGACCTTAAATTATTGGTGAATTTTCACGGTAGCGTTAAACCTACCGGTTTACGACGAACTTATCCTAATGAAATTACGAGGGAAGCCATACGGGGTAATGAATACCAGATGACCAGATATCATAGGGTTATGCCGGCACAACACGAGGTTACAGTACCCTTTACCCGTTACCTGGCTGGCCCAGCTGATTATACACCCGTCATATTAAATCCAAAAGAACTTTCAACGGTAAAATTTACATGGCCACATGAGTTTGCGCAGGCAATCATATACCTATCGCCAATTACACACTTTGCTGACCAATACAAATTTTATCTGGAAAGCCCTATGTTAGATCTGTTTCAACAAATCCCTACAACCTGGGACGAAACAAAAGTGCTTTCATGCACAGATATGGGTGAGGTTGTGGCTTTTGCCCGCCGTAAAGGTGATACCTGGTGGGTTGGTGTGATGAATGGAGATACAGAAAGGGAAATAAAGATACCGCTTAATTTCCTGAAGAAAAAGAAACAAGCTACCCTTGTTTTTGATGGCAACAGCAATACTAGTATAGATAGGCGCGTACAAATGGTGTCAGGAAAAGATGTATTAACAATCAAACTAAGAGCTGGCGGTGGTTTTGTAGCTAAGATGTAAAGCAACAATGGTTTATTAAGTGTATGATCTTCCCTGGTTCGGTGATCTTCTGATATTACTTGCACCAATTTCCCACTTTTTAAGCGTAGAAAATAATTGGCCAACTAACGCAAACCTTGCCTTTCGAAAATTAAATCTCGGCGGGGTATCCCGCGGGTCCCCCGGGGAGTTCACACAGTTGCAAACGTACCTAGCGATATTTTGATTATTTGAAGATGCTAAAGATAGCTGGTGGTAACGGACACCATAGACGAAGATGGCAATGTGATAGATCCGTTTATATAGATTCCGAAAATATCCTTTGGAGATAACATGAATTACACAGGTTAATCCGGTTTCAATTCGACGCATCTAAGGAAATAGAAGCCTGATCTTTTATATTTCCACCATCACCTCTCCCGAAAAGAGCGCTTCCAGTTCCTTGAGGGTTTCCGTATTCGTCTGAATGTCTTTTAGTATTTTACCCTTATTTAATACCACTATCCTGGAACAAACTTCGGTTGTATGGATCAGGTCGTGGCTGGAAATTAAGAAGGTTACATTTTTTTGCGATGCATAATCTTTTATGAATGCCTTCAGACGATATTGGGTGGTTGGGTCCAGGTTGGCAAATGGCTCATCCAGGATGATGACTTCAGGACTTCCGATTAGAGCTCCTATTACGCCCACTTTCTTTTGATTTCCTTTGGAAAGATCCCGGATATATTTCTTCTTGTTCAACACTTCACCATTAAACAATTCAGTAAATGGTAACAGAAATTCATTGATCTGTGTTTTGTTTTGGCCCCTTAATTCCCCTATGAAATAAAAATATTCTTCGGGAGTTAAATAGCCAATCAGGAAGCTTTCGTCAATAAATGCACCTGTAAACTCTTTCCAGTCTTCACTTTTATTTACCTGTATTCCCTTGCTGGTGACGCTACCGGAATCAGGAGCCACAAGATCCAGCAGCAAACTGAATAATGTCGTTTTACCAGCGCCGTTATTTCCTACCAGTCCAAAAGACTGGCCTTTCGGAATTTCCAATTTCGGTATATCCAAAACGGTTACTCTGTTGTAAACTTTTGTCAGGTTTTCAATTGAAATCATTTGGTTATTTTTAATTTTTCTCTTTGTAAGCAGCGAGGGTCGCATATTTCTCTTTTCTATAAATACGTTCTATGAAAGAAAATACTTTATTTCTGAAAGCCAGGCCTAATATGCCCAAAACTGCAACCGAAACGTATCCTGCTATAATTCCCTGGAATTTATAGAAAACATCAAATATTAGCAGGGGCAATAGCAGTTTGGGAATAGAGATCAACAAAGTCTTCGAGTTAAATGCTTTCTTGTCGCCCAATGCCTTTTTTCCCGACGTAAGGTCAATGGGCGTTTTTACGTATGCTCCTCCCCACAATACGATGTGGGCATTCACCCCAATATTGTAAATTCCCCCCACTATAATGGCCAGGTACATTTTCCAACCCAAAAATAAATAGAACGATGCCACAATCACACTAATGGCGGTGGCAATTACAATCAGCCACCATTTGGATAAAAGGTATTCTTTGTACTTAATGTTTTGACTCATCATCAAAGGATAGTAAGAACTATCCCAACTGGGTACGAATCCGCCAAAAGTAAAAAGAAAGCCGCCCGAAACGAAAATTCCTGAGAAAAGTTTCCAGGCCGGTGCACTATACATATGGTTCGTAACGATTAGCAGACCATAGAATAAGAATATAGGTATATACGTTTAGGCCACCCAATAATTAAAAAAGAGCTATTTTAGCTCGATGGATAAAAAGTTTAAATTTGTAGGAGTGAACTCAATCAAATTTAATCGGCAATTTAAAGACGAGGCAAGTTGTTTT
>DATCFI010000245.1:0-11143 GCA_036509585.1 Hanamia sp.
ATATTATTGGCAAGAAACGCCCTATCAATAAGGCTCAAATGCGCACCAACGTTGAAAATTTTATGAACGGAAGAAAAAATGACAAAAAGCAGGTGCAAAAATACTTTCATGTAAGCCACGTCAGATATGCAGCTTAAAGAATTTTGTAGCACTAAATAACTAAACGATTAATAAATCTTTTTTACAAGTATGGTTGCCAACTATTCGCATGGCGAATTCAGAAAATGTAAAGTCGCCCTGTCGTAGTCGCTATAAATATGGTGGTCGGCTACCGAAATATTGATCTGTTCGAGCATATATTGTAACTGACTTTCAGTGTGAGGATTTTTATAACAGGAAAATTAGCCGGGTTACATTGTACCGCACTGTTAAGCGTATCTGAATATCCCATAAAATACTTTTTACTATCCAAAAAACCTTTTAGTTGAAGTTCATTAAAAATATCAGTTGACAAGCCCAACGAAATGCTGCGATCTCTTGCAAATCGTATTTTATCGTCCAAATTTGGGTAAAAGAACATGGGAAGTTCCCCACTTTGGGATGCTTCTTATAGAGGAATATAAAGTTTCTGATAAGGATTGCACAAAACTTATTCAATCATTTGAACCATTTGGAGGAAAGAAATCAACTTTCTTTTCGTTCAGGCAAGATAACCAGGATTAATTAGAAGCTGCAAGCTTTGAAATCAGGTAAAATTTTAAAAAACAGGGTTTAGCATCTCTCAAGGCCACTTAATGTTGGATAATTGAATTTCAAAAGATTTTAAAATGAATGGCTTTCACACATAGTTTAGTTGTTTATCTATTACCGCTATATTGGTTACGTTTATTAAGTGTTCCCTTATCTGCAATTTCAAGTCCACTAGTTGGCATAGTCACAAGTTTGTAAGATAATTAAAGGCATCGTTCTTGAATATAACGACCTTAAGTTAATCCTTTATAAATAATATATTCACGCTTTAGCTCAAATCTAATTTGCCAGGTTTTGAAAACACCTACGTGTCTTTTAATGGTCTAACTTTATAAATTTGAATAGGTTACTATTCAATAGTATACTCGTATAATAAGCATTTGAAACTATTTATTAAAAATATGGTTTGCATTCGTTGCAAAATGGTCGTTAAGGATGAATTAACGAAACTGGGTCTTCGTTATATCACTGTGGACTTGGGAGAGGCAGATATCATGGGAGATATTTCAGCACTTCAACTACAGCAATTTAAAAAAGCATTGTTAAAATCAGGATTGGAATTAATAGATGATAAAAAGAGCCAGTTAATTCAAAAGATAAAAAATGTGATTATTGAATTGGCACATTATTCTGAAGAGCCATTATCTGTGAATTTTTCTGATTATCTAAGCCAAAAGTTACAATACGATTATACCTATCTCGCCAATCTCTTTTCAGAAGTTCAGGGCACCACGATTGAACATTTTATGATTGCTCACAAAATTGAGCGGGTAAAAGAATTGTTGGTCTATGATGAACTCAACCTTACTGAAATTGCTTATCGGTTGCATTACAGCAGCGTTGCACATCTTTCTGCACAATTTAAACAGGTGACGGGGCTCACGCCTACTTATTTCAAACAAATTAAAGATAAAAGACGCTCCCTGCTTGAAGATGTGTGAATCATGTAACCTTTCAACAGATTCATGTAACATTTGCTAACTGAATACTACTCATCTTTACCGTATGAAAAATACAGACAACAAAAAGGTGAAAAGTGCGGCAAAATCAGACAATTCAGAAATGGAAAAAGCAAAATCGCATATCATTGTTGAAATCATTGAATACATACCCAATTCGGTTGTCAGTAAAACCATCATTAAGAAATTAACTGGAAATGTGAGCGTAATGTCGTTTGATACGGGTGAGGGTTTATCTGAGAAGACATCACCTTTTGACACTTTTGTACAAATCATTGAAGGAAAAGCGAATATTGTAATTAATAAAGTGTCCTCCTTGCTTCTTACCGGCCAGGGAATTATCATACCAGCCCATTCATCTAACCAGATAATGCCAAACGGCAGGTTTAAAATGATCTCAACAGTTATTAAAAGCGGGTACGAATAAGATTAGCGTGAAATTTGTAAGGCATAGCTGTCATGTATATACGTATTTTGAAGCTCTTTACGGCAGTTAACTTATAATCAGCTAAAACTTTCCTGGAGGTACTTCTAAAAACCATGCGGAGTTCATTAAAGCCTTTCCAGGAGCTAACTAAGGACATGGCACGGAAATGGATATGGATGAAATAACGCTATTTAAATTCAAATAGAATGAAAAGAAGTATTAAAAGCTTAGTCGGTTATACAATGGGGGCCACTGATGGTGAAATAGGAAAAGTCAAAGAGTTTTATTTTGATGATCAAAGTTGGACCATTCGTTATTTGATTATACAAACAGGTAATTGGCTAAATGGCCGCAAGGTGCTAATATCCCCACAGGCGCTCTTGGCTCCGGATTGGAAGAATGAAGTTTTTCCAATCAATCTAACAAAAGAGAAAATAAAGAACAGCCCTTTTGTTGATACGGAAAAACCGGTTTCCAGACAGCATGAAATTGAAATGTATGAATATTATCCATGGACTAATTATTGGGGAGGTGGTATTTGGGCTGGCGGAATGGGTGCTTCAGGCATGATGACACAAGGGAGTGAGCCGCTTATAGACGCGGTAAGAAGAGCAAACAGTACGCACACCAAAGATGATAATGTCGATCCTCATTTGCGGAGCACCCACAAGGTTAGAGGTTATAGTATCCACGCAATGGATGGAAAAATTGGAGACGTTGAAGATTTTATAATTGAAGATACTTCCTGGAAAGTGGCCTATCTGGTGGTAGATACGGGGCATTGGTTTCCCGGCAAAAAAGTCATCATCTCGCCAGACTTAATTAAAAGTATAGAATGGGATACTTCTGAGATTATGGTGCATGTTACAGAAGAAGACATAAAAAACAGTCCTGAATATCAGCCCGGAGAATCTTTAAGTGAATCATACGAGTCGAACCTTCAAAACTATTATGGTGATTTGGTCAGGTAAATTTGTTGATCATGAAAATGTGGTGGCGATTTAATTGATGCACTGAATTGTAGAAAAGTCGGACTGTGCAGGTAGTTATAGTGATGTGTAATGATTTTAGTTCCCCCAACTTCATGAAGTATCTTCATTAGTTGATTATACTCTGGATTTGGCGGACCAAGGCAGGTAATATTATGTAAAAAATATAAGGAAGCTGTATTTACAGTTCCAAACTCGGTTTTTCATTGGATATTGGATTATACCAGGGGTGGATTTCCATCCGGCCCCTTTTCTTTTAAAATTATTTTATACTATAGTACTTGAAAACAGAGAAACATTTTGTAAATAGAAGCGGGTGGCTTAGAGCTGCGGTACTGGGCGTAAACGATGGTATTCTTTCGACAACCAGTTTGGTAATTGGTGTGGCAGCAGCCAGCTCTTCAAGAAGTCCGATCGTTCTCGCTGCTTTGGCAGGCCTCGTCGCCGGGGCATTATCAATGGCGGCCGGAGAATACGTGTCAGTTAGCTCACAATCGGATATAGAAACTGCCGATTTAAAAAGAGAGCAAACAGAGCTTGATAACATGCCTGCGGCAGAATTGAAAGAATTGGCTAAAATCTACCAGGACCGTGGTTTGGAACGTAGCCTTGCCATGCAGGTGGCCGTGCAACTGACAAAACATAATGAGCTGGAAGCCCATGCAAGGGATGAGTTGGGGATTAATGAAATTACTGAGCCAAAACCATTGCAGGCATCTTTAGCTTCAGGTCTTTCATTCGTATCAGGAGGGTTGTTGCCTCTTTTAGTTTCTTTGTTTGCACCCATAAAGCATATGGTTATTTACCAGTATTCATTTTCTATAGTTTTCCTTGCATTGTCGGGTGCAGTTGCGGCAAATACAGGTGGCTCAAGTGTTACAAAAGGGATTCTTCGGATTTGTTTCTGGGGTACAGTAGCTATGGGAATAACTGCCTTTGTTGGTTACCTCTTTGGGGTAAAGACTGCATAACAAAAGTCGAACTCCCGAAAGAACTTTCGCAAAAATGATGATAGATAAAAAGGGGATTTTAGCGGGAGAAGAAGCATGATAAAATCTTACGGCGACGATTAAGCGAATAATATTCTATTACCCTCATTTAGCCTACTTAACGTATATTTCCTGAATGATGCGATTTGTATTACATCTCACCAGGCATTAATTACAAAACCGCAGCACAAAATGCTATTATTTCCATAAAATTTTTCAATGATTTTGAGATTGGATTAGTATTTGAAGAATGAAGTGAAAATTGAAAAACATTATTTAACCACAGCAGAAAAATTATAAATGAAACACTATCAATTATTCACTCCCTGGCAGTTGGGGTCAACAGCAATAATGAATCGTATTGTAATGGCGCCTATGATGAGGTGCCGTGCCATTGGAAATATCCCAAATGATTTAATGGTAAAATATTACGAGCAACGCTCAGGGCGCAGGTTTGATAATAACTGAAGGAACGTCTCCTTCCCGTAAGGGTTTAGGTTATGCAAGAATACCTGGAATATTTGATACAAAACAAACAGAAGGCTGGAAAAAAGTTACCAGGGCAGTTCATTTAAATGGTGGTAAAATATTTATCCAGCTGATGCATTGCAGGAGAATCAGCCATCCGCTCAATATGCCCGAAGGATCGGAAATCATTGCGCCTTCTGCAATAAAAGCCGCCGGACAAATGTGGACAGATGCTAAGCAATTACAGGATTTCGTAATTCCGAAAGAAATGACAAATAAAGATATTGTACAAACGGAAAATGAATTTGTTAATGCTGCAAAGCATGCTATTGAAGCAGGATTTGATGGCGTGGAATTACATGGAGCGAACGGTTACCTTCTGGAACAATTCTTATCGCCAATAAGTAACATCCGGGAAGACGATTATGGTGGAAGCATTGAAAACCGCTGCCGCTTTGTTATTGACGTGGTAACCGCGGTGGCCGCCGCCATTGGAAAAGAAAACACAGGTATTCGTTTATCGCCGTATGGAGTAGCCAGCGACATGTCGCCCTATCCGGGCATTGATGCTACCTATAATTATCTTTCCAGGAAATTGAACACGCTTGGAATTGCTTATATCCATTTGTTAGATCACTCTGCGATGGGAGCGCCCGATGTGCCCATTGAAATAAAAAAATCGATTCGTGACAATTTTAAACAAACCATTATCCTTTGCGGTGATTATAATAAAGAAAGCGCAGAGGCAGATATAGAAAGCGGGCTGGCAGACCTTATTGCTTTTGGACGGCCATTCATCAATAACCCCGATTTGGTAGAAAGGATGATAAATGACTGGCCTTTATCCAAGGATTTGAAAACGGATTTGTTCTACAGTGCAGGTGAAAAAGGATATACTGACTATCCATTTTATCAAAAAAAATCAATTGTGGTATGACAATTAGCTTACAGGCAGCGTGGCTCTTCTTATTAGCAATACCGATCGCCTGCGTAGCATGGACAGTTACACATGAAGAAGTATTCAGGGAACCACGGGAATATTGCCTTAACCATTGCGAAAAAGGTAAAACATTATTAGAAAGAAAATTCTTTTATCTTTTTACCTGCGAATATTGTTTCAGCCACTACGTTACCGTATTGTTCCTTCTATTTACTGGGTATAAATTATTAATGAATGACTGGAGGGGCTATATAATAGCAGGGTTTGCATTAGTATGGATCGCTAATCTTTATATGAGTTTATTTGGGCTATTAAGACAGGATGTAAAAAAGGAAAAAATGGAAATAAATTCAATGGATAAAAAACAAAATTCCTGAACAAACTTTCTGCCGTCCAACACGCTTCATAAAAAATGACGTCGATCTTTTCCGCGATATATAGCAAAACAATAAAACCGTTTTAATTAAAAAAGTCTGCAAACTGCATTAGTACGGTAACGTATAAACGAAAATATATAATAACAGTTTGACCCGTGTGTAGGGTTTGGAAATTAATGCGGCCGGTTTCGTAAAGCATTCATATTTGGGATTGCGTTTACCAAAATTTGATGGCTTGTTTTTCAGACTTTTACTGATACGGCTGTTTTATCCTTCCTTACTGCTTTATCAACTAGTCTATTTAGAGTAAGACCCTGGACTATTACAGAAAATATCACTATAAAATAGCAACAGGAAAGGATAACCTGGCGATATGGCGAAACAGGAAGGGAGAGTGCCATCGCTATGGATATACCGCCCCGAAGGCCGGCCCACGTGAGGATAGAAAGATTTACCAGGTTCACTTTACGCAATTCGAAAAATGCAATTAATGATACACTGATCATTCTTGCAATCAGGATAATCACAATCGAGATAATGCCTATCAGCCAGAAATGTCTCAGAAATGGCAATACCAATAGTTGCAGGCCAATCATTACAAAAAGAATGGTATTGAGTAGGCCATTCAGCAATTGCCATACCCGGTTTAGAAACTGGGTGGCGGAATGATCTTTACCGAAGCTATTATTGCCTACTACCAGCCCTGCCACCACTGCTGATAAAGGTATTGATGCATCAAACTTATGGGCTACTACTGAAATACCCAACACCACTGCAAGAGAAATTAAAAAGATGGTTTGAAATTCTTTGATAGACCTGATAAGGCGATATGCGATGAAGCCCATTATAAGACCGATTAGAACCCCTCCAATCACTTCTGTTCCGAAAGACCGCAATGTTTCCAGTACGGAAATTCTGTCAGAAGATTGTTTAGTAATGCCCAGGATTGTTACAAAAAGAATGAGCCCGACCGCATCATTAACATTAAACATAGACTCACCTGATATTATAGTTGCTAACTTTGGGGGAATTCTTGATTTTGTTATGATAGCGCCAACAGCAATTGGGTCTGTAGGTGAAATAAGAGCGCCAAAAACAAAACAATAGATAAGCGGAATGTCAATATGCAAAAGATAAGCCGCTCCAAAAAGTAGCCCGCCAAATACACCGGTCGAAACCACTACACCCAGTGTACTCAAAATCAACACCGGCCTTCGCAACGCTTTTAGTTTTTGATAGTCGAAATGCAGCGCACTGGCAAACAGTAAAAAGCCCAGCATCACGTTCAGCAAACTTCAGAAAAATTAATGTTATGGGCGAGTGTCGTAAGCAGGTTAGACCTGGTATAACCGATTCTACCGATTATTAAAACAACGATAGAAGCCACTACTGACATGGTCATCACTCCAATCGTGTCCGGTAGCTTTACAAACCTCTCATTCAAATAAGAAAAACCGGCACTGATAATTATGAGGATTGTTATAATGGTGAGTATGTCCAAAGTAAATAGGTGCTACTTGAAAGAAGTTGCAAACTTACAGCAAACAATTGTCAAGCCATTTTATGATGGTCGTTTTTTCCAAGTATATCGTTCCCATAAATGAAATCTTTTTAGGAAAATGCCCCGACTATTTTTATTTATACATCCTGTTTCAAAATACAGTCGAAATGGCCAATCGTTAATGTGTGAATTATGTAACGTTTCTCTGCAATTATGTAATACTCATAATCCGGGAAAAATTCATCTTTGGTATAAATGGATTATTTAGGGGTGACCCGAAAAATCAAATAATTAAAATGGATACAATTTTAGTCATTGAAGACAACAAATATCAATACTGGTCATAATTTTAATGGATCGCTGCCGTGATCGTACTCAACCCAAACATTTAAAAAATGTGTGAATCATGTGACCAATAGCGGGAATTGTATAATATTTAATCAAATAAAACCAACCAGCTTTACATTCTGATTTATTCACTTTCAAAATATAAAAAAATGCATTACAATAACAGTTACTGGGGCATGAACATGATATGGTGGGTGATTTGGATAATTATGATTTTTTGGATATTCGCCACGCCCTATAATATCCCCGGACAAAGAATGAAGAACGATTCGCCATTTGACATCTTAAGGAAGCGATTTGCCGCAGGAGAAATCACCAACGATGAATACCAGGAGAAGAGAAAAATTCTGGAAGACGATATCCCTACATTAAAGTAAAGGCCTTCATGCATGTAAGCATCTCTGTCGCTGGCAGAAATTCCTTTTGGTTCATTTTATTTGCGAATGCAGATGAGATTTACAAATTGACTTTTATATAAGCTTCAAAAAAAATCCAAAACAATTACCGGAGTGGAAATTTGACGTCACCCGCCACGGTGGAAATGTATCTATTAAATTTTGTGAAGCCGTGCTTATGAAAGCCGTAAAACTTCATCTCCATTGGCATTGGATAGGAAAAAGCGAATAAAGAAAATGGTGCGGTATTGAACGGAAATGGAACAGTATTAAAATCTGAACTATGAAAATGTAACGATAACGTGGCATGGGTTATGTGTTAGATAAAACAGGTCACAACAGTATAAAATAATTTTTTAATAAAGATTACATGCAACGTAATATTAAAAGTCTATTTGGCTATGGAATGGAAGCCACCGATGGCGATTTTGGTAAAGTGGAAGATTTTTACTTTGAAGATACCACATGGGTAATTAATTACCTTATTGTAAAAACAGGTAATTGGTTTCTCTATCGTGAGGTACTCATCGCACCACAAGCCATAGTAAAAAGATATAAAGAGTCTGGAATATTTGCCGTAAATCTAAGCAAGGAACAAATAAGGACCAGCCCGGATATTGATACGGATAAGCCCGTTTCGCGTCAGCAGGTTATGGAACTATATGGACACTATGCCTGGCAAAGGTATAGTGGTAGCGGGTTTTATGCGAGTGGTTCAGCAGCAGCCATGGACAATGTTCCCATCATAGATGAAAAGATAATGAAGGAGGCAGATCCTAAAAGAAGCGATGATGATCTTCATTTAAGAAGTACAAGAAAAATTACTGGGTATCACATTCACGCATCTGATGGAGATTTTGGCCATGTAAGTGATTTTATTTGCGACGATGTCACCTGGCAAATAATGTACCTCGTAGTTGATACACATAACTGGTTTGGCGGTAGAAAGATTTTGGTTGAAACAGGAACGATTAAAGAGATACAATGGGAAAATTCCAAAGTTATTTTGGATATATCTATCAACTCATTAAAAGATTGTCCTTCTTTTGACGAATCGCAATTTAACCATTCCCAGGTGTCAGCGCTCCTTTTGTAAACAGTTAATGATTTTTTATCACGGTCTATGTGCTATAAAATGGTTATTTAAAATCACAATCAAAATTTAAAAAAGAATAAAATGCAAACGGAATCAGAAACTCTTTTGGAACTCGGTGTCGACGGGATCAAAGAAAAGCCAGCGCATCCTGGCATCAAAATCAAAAAAGAAAAGAAAACTAAAAAGAAAAAGAAAGAAATATTGTATGAACTCTTTATTGAGTTGGTGAAGTTGCAAAAGGAAGTCATTGCTTCTGATCTTAAACTTCTTGTAATACTCGAAGGCAGAGATGCCGCTGGCAAAGACGGCACTATAAAAAGAATTATCAAACACCTCAGCCCGCGGGACACCAAAGTAGTGGCATTGGGTAAACCAACAGACTTCCAGGAACGTGAATGGTATTTTCAGCGTTACACGGCTCAGTTACCCGTTTCAGGAGAATTTGTACTTTTCAACAGGAGTTGGTACAACCGCCTTGGCGTTGAAAAGGTAATGGGTTTCTGCACCCACAAACAATACAAATCATTTTTCACAGAAGTGGAATCATTTGAGAAAGGCCTGGTTGACGGAGGTTTCATTATTCTGAAATATTATTTGGATATCAGCAAAAAGGAACAGCAAAAGAGACTGAAAGCAAGAGAGACAAACCCGATGAAGCAATGGAAGATAAGTCCTATAGATCATGATGCCTTAAAACACTGGAAAGATTACTCCGATGCAATAGATGAAATGCTCTTGAAAACAAATTTTGAAAATGCTCCCTGGTTTATAGTGAACGCAGACAACAAGAAAGCAACACATATTGCCCTCATTACACATCTTTTGGCAAGAATGAAATATCATCATAAAGATGAAAAATTACTATCACATAATTATGGATTGGTTGATCCTGCCACACCAGAAATCATAAAAGAAAAATTATTTTGATAAGCAGTTGATTTTAAAAAATTTAAAACTAAAATCTTCATAAATAAAATATAACATAATGTCAAACAAAACAGTATTAAAAAAGGAAGTCACCGGCACACCTGGTGTAAACATGATTGATAAAAGCAAGAAAGAAAATCCGACACCTGATAAAGTGACAAAAAAAATAAAAAAGCCACTAAAGAAATCTTCTGTTTTGCAGATCGATGCTGCTGAACGCGGTGCCGTTGGTGCTGTGAACGCAAATTCGTCAAGAACGATGAGAGCCTCCAGTGACATAGCAAATACAGGAACGATCATTTCCTATGATTAGTCATTCATGCGATAAAATTAAAACGGAAAAATAAATTTCTGTTCATTGAAGTGTGACAGATGATGCTCGGGTGAGAAAGATATTTCTCGGCGTTGGAAAGAATTTACTTTCGTATCCGATCATCAAAAGGTAAATACTTAAGTTAAATTCCTCGGCTATATGATACCGTGCGAAATTTATATTTTCAAAAATGACGAATTGGAGGAAGCTATAACGTGGAAATTTGAAAAATAAATTGAAAGTGTCTCAATTTAAATTTTGAAGCAATCAGGGAACATAAAATAATATAAAACCTATTTCCTAAGAGACAGTGTTGGTATTGTATTTGTGGCCTTTGAAATAATCCACTTCTGGTTTAAACTTTATTAAACCGGGAAATTTTACTCAGTTCCCAGGTTTAAAACTTTAAGTGGCAGATAGAAATTTTAATAATAGTATTTCGATGAACAAAGAAAAGATAAATAACAATCAATTGTACGGTTTCTTACCCGCTGATGTGGAAGGCGCGGAGACACTTATAGGACTTGCAATTGACCTCCGCTGGTCGTGGAACCACGCTGCTGATGAACTATGGCGGCAACTTGATGCCGAACTTTGGGAAATAACCCATAACCCGTGGATTATGGTGCAAACAGTATCCCGTGACCGGCTAAAGCAGCAATTAGCGGATGATCGTTTCAGAAGAAAAATGAATGAACTGGAAAAGTTAAGTGATCAGCTAAAT
>DATCFI010000246.1:0-8687 GCA_036509585.1 Hanamia sp.
TTGTATGATAAATATACGAGCGGCATCTTTGCAGTGTAGAAAGTGAAGAAGAAGAAGAAAAATCTAAACCCCTGATTAAAGGGATTGACTGAGGGTACTGATTTTTAATGCCTGATTTTTTTACTGGTAATCAGTGAATCACTTACTCTAGACTCTGACAACACAAAATAAAAATCCGCTTTATTCCTGCCCGAATGTCGTTCAGGCGGATCTTTATTTACTGTCATAGTAATCCCAAAAAAACCGGTTCTGACAAAATTCTCTCCAGCCGATAATAAAATTATTATTTAAAACTATTCCCTTACCTTTATATACCCCTCTTGCAGACTAAAGATTTACAATTAGTTTCCTTTTCAGGTATTTCTTAAAATTATTTTATTTTTTTTCAACCAAAGTTAATCCTGACAATGCCAAGTACTTCAAAGAAAAAAACTTTATCTAAAGAGGCAAGAATCCTTTCTAAAAATCTTTTCCCCGTTGTTGGTGTTGGCGCTTCTGCGGGCGGCCTGGAAGCTTTTAAAAAACTATTAAAAGCTATACCCGAAAAATCCGGTATGGCCTACATTATCGTACAGCACCTGCATCCCGACCATAGCAGCGCCCTTCCGCAAATTTTGCAAAGAGAAACCAACATCCCCGTACATCAAATAAGCGACAACGTAGAAGTGGAACCTGACAATATTTATATTATCCCGGCAAATAAAATGCTGGCCGCCACTGATGGAGTTTTGAAACTAAGCCCGCGCCCCGATGACCAAAAAAATATGTCCATTGATATTTTCTTTACCTCGCTTGCTGTCGTACACCAAAGCCATTCCATTGGCGTGATATTATCGGGCAATGGCGCGGACGGCACAAAGGGATTAAAAAGTATCAAAGACCATGGCGGCATTACTTTTGCGCAGGACCCGGCAAGCGCTGCTTATAGCGACATGCCGCAAAGCGCCATCGAAGCGGGGGTAGCGGATTTTATCCTTGCTCCTGAAAAGATGCCGCAGCAATTGTTGGAGTTAGACAAAACCATTAATAAATCCTTCACTGCCGCAGTGCCTGCAACGCCTGAAGAACTTACAGAAGAAGAAAGCTACCGGCAGGTACTCGCCCTGCTGCGCACGCGCAACGGCGTTGATTTTACTTATTATAAACAAACTACTATACGCAGGCGCATCCTGCGCCGAATGGCAATGCTCCAAATTAAAAAAGTGATTGATTACCAGGAATACCTGAAAGAAAACAAGCAGGAGCAGGAACTTTTATTCAAAGATATTTTAATACCGGTTACAGAATTTTTTCGCGACCCGAAAACTTTTGAATATTTATGTAATACGGTATTTCCGGAATTAGTTAAAAACAATCAGTCAAATACGTTACGCATCTGGGTAGCGGGGTGCTCTACCGGCGAAGAAGCCTACTCAATGGGCATTTGCCTGTATGAATACCTGAACGATAAAATTTCTGACGTCAGGATACAGATATTCGCTACCGATATATCAGCAGAATCCATTGCAGTAGCAAGAACCGGCATATATGATAAAAAGCAATTGGAAGGCGTATCTGATAGCCGCCTTCAACAGTTCTTTACGAAAACGGACGGCCATTACCAAGTAAAGAAAATCATCCGGAACATATGTGTGTTTGCGACGCATAATTTTTTAAAAGACCCACCCTTTGCGAAAATAGACCTGGTAAGTTGCCGCAATGTGCTTATTTACATGGAGCCTTTTTTGCAAAAAAAAACATTAAATACGTTCCATTATGCGCTTAATGACAAGGGGTATTTGCTATTGGGGAAATCTGAATCGACAGGTAATACAGATTTGTTTCTTTCTTCCGGAGATAAGGAAAAACTATTTATCCGCAAATCAGTTCCCTCCCGTTTTATGAATGTAGCTACCGATCGCAGGGAAGAAGGGTTGAAGAATAAAGACTATGCCATACGCAGCAGCGAACAAAAGAAAGATGATTTTCAAAAAAACGCGGATGATATTTTACTCTCAAAATATACACCACCGGGCGTGATCGTAGATGAACAATTTGATATAGTGCAATTCCGGGGGTCCACCGGAGATTTTTTGGAACCTTCGCCCGGCAAAGCCAGCCTGAATGTGTTGAAAATGGCGCGCGAAGGTTTGTCTTTTGAGCTTCGCAACGCGTTGCAAAAAGCAAAAACGGCTAATGAAACTTTTATTAAAGAAGGCATACCAATTAATAAAGGGAAAAAATTGGTAACCATCGAGGTGGTCCCACTGCTCAACACCATTGACCTGCATTTTTTAATTCTTTTTAAAGAGGAGGTGGCAATTAGTAATAAGCAATGGGCAATGAGCAACGAGCAATCGGAAAACGGCCCTAAAAAAGATGCAGCCGAGGGGCAGATAGCGCAATTGGAAAAAGAACTGTTGCGGGCACGCGAAGACATGCGCAGCATCACAGAAGACCAGGAGGCCGCCAATGAAGAATTGCAAAGCGCCAATGAAGAACTGCTGAGCGGCAGCGAAGAATTGCAAACCCTCAATGAAGAACTGGAAACCAGTAAAGAAGAATTGCAAAGCACCAATGAAGAACTGATAACCGTAAACCAGGAACTCTTTGACCGTAATGAATTGTATAACCATGCGCGGTTGTATGCCGAGGCAATAGTTACTACCATTCACGAGCCATTGATGGTGCTCGCCAAAGATTTCAGAATTAAAAGCGCCAACCAGTCTTTTTATAAAACCTTTCAACTTACAGAAGAAGAAACATTGGGCAAGGTTTTGTTTGAATTACAGAACAACGGATGGGATATACCAGGCTTGCGCAGCCAGCTTTTAAAAATTCAGACTAAAAAGGAAAAGTTCCTGGAGTGGGAACTTACCTATACATTTCCTGTTACCGGCAAGCGGGTCATACAGTTCAATGCCCAGCCCGTACAAAAAGAAAATGATGAAAGCTGGATATTACTGGCCATGGATGATATTACTGAAAGGGCCACGTACCGGGAAAATTTAAAGGAAAGCGAAGCAAGGTTTCACCAGGTGGCAGATTTGCTGCCCGCAAAAGTAACTACCGCAAACCCGGATGGAGGTGTTACGTATTATAATAAAGCCTGGCTGGATTATGCAGGAATGAGCATGAAAGAATTGAAAGATTTTGGGTATCACCAAATTATGCATCCTGATGAAGTGGAAGAATTTCAAAAAAGCCTTCGGGAGGCCGCGAAAACCGGAAGCGTCCTGGAAATGGAAATGCGATTTATGGATAAGAACGCCCAATACCGTTGGCATTTGAACCGGGCATTTCCTTTGATGGATAATAATGGAAATCTAAAAATGTGGATTGGCGCTACTGCAGATATTCAGGAGCAAAAAAGAAGAGAGGAGGAAAAAAATGAATTCATTAACATTGCCAGCCATGAATTAAAAACGCCGCTTACCACCACCAAATTATATATTCATTTATTAAAGGAAAACCTGTCTGAAAAGGGCTTGCTGAAAAAAGATCACGATGATGATAATTCAATTTTTATACAAAAAGCCGAAAAATCCATTGAAAGGTTACAATTGCTTATAGCGGAATTATTGGACGTAGATAAAATACAACTTGGAAAATTAGACCTTAACATCACCACATTTAATTTTAATGAAATGCTGGATGATGGCATTGAAGATGTGCAAATTTCAACGTATAATCATACTTTCCTAAAAGAAGGTGTTATCTCCGAACCGTATAAAGGAGACAAGGATAGATTGCAACAGGTAGTCATTAATTTATTAACCAATGCTGTGAAATATTCACCGGAAAGCTACAAGGTCTTTATCACTGCCACGGAGGAAAAAGGGATGATAAAAGTAGCGGTAAAAGACCACGGTATTGGCATTAGAAAAGAAAACCTCAATAAGATTTTTGATTTGTATTACCGTGAAGAAGCAAACTCACGCCCGTTCCAGGGCTTTGGCATAGGTCTCTCTATCTCCAGTGAAATCGTTAAACGCCATGATGGGGAAATATGGGCTGAAAGTGAAAAAGGAAAGGGCACTACTGTTTATTTCACCTTGCCAATATAGTCTATGGAAAAATGTATTTTGATTTATGACGACGACATGGAGATCCTGGCAGTCACTAAAATAATTTTAGAGAGAAAGAAGTACCGTGTAGAAACACGGACATGATGCGACGATATTATTAATGAAATAACCGCGATCAACCCCGATCTCGTTTTTATGGATTTATGGATACCTATGACGGGAGGCGAAAGCGCCTTAAAACTAATGAAGCAAAATGAGGCTGCACGGCAGGTGCCGTTATACTTTTTTCCGCCAACGATTTAATTGAAGAAGTAAGCCAAAGATCAAATTCCAACGGATATTTAAAAAAACCATTCACTATTGATGAGCTGTTGCAAATAGTTGACAACGCGATTCCGGAGACAAAATAAGGCGGCTAATCTGAAAATAAAAATCGCTCTTATTTCCTGCCTTTGCCGGTAGGTGAGTTACTATAAACTCCAGACATTAAAGTTGCTGGTGTCTCCTGGCTTGTGTGGTTAGTTGACTTTTTTTAACCGACCGCTTCAAAAAAGATATTTTTGGTATTATCCTTGTAGTTTGATTTTTATGACAAAGAAAAACGAAACTTCAGGAAATAAATGGTCTTCCGAAGTTACCAAACACAGTGACGCATTGGATTTAAAAGAAGGTGTATTTACATGGCATGATCCTAAAAAAATCGCTGTATCGTTGAAACACGCTGCTGAAGAAAGTAATAAGAGAAAGGGAACGCCGTATCAATCTGCGATGTCAATGCTTACCTTTTATATCAACCGCGATGGCAAAAATCTACCGGAGAAACAAAAAAAAGATTCTTGAAAAGGCAAAAGATGAATTGCGTATTTTGTTTGGAAGAGAGGAAGAAGAAAAATGATTTACGCGAAAAGACTTTTTAAAATTTTTTTACAATTCCGGTAGTTTTATTGATCCAGGAGTTGTGTTTAATTTATTTTAATTTTAATTGCATTGCAATGAAAATTAATCGCGATAAAGATTGAAATGGTTGAGTCAAAATTTGCGAGATGGAAAGATTACCAGGAACAGGCTTTTTGAGAATAGATTCTCAGACAATCCTAAAATCCTGGCTAAGAAAAAATCTTTTAGTTAAAAGTATTTAACCTATCTTTATGTGAACCTATTGAAAGAATATTTATAACTAGTTTACCAAACAAGCATTTCCCTCAAATTATTGTATTAAATCAACCCAAAGTAAAACACGGATAATGCCGAGTGCGTCAAAAAAAAGCCAGCCAAAGAAGAAGGCGAAAATTCCTTCCAAAAATCTTTCTCCCGTTGTGGGGCTAGTTATTGACTCGGTTGCAGGAAAAGAAAAGACACATCAAGCCGATAAAATAAAAGATGCCAAAGATGCGCGCATAGCACAATTGGAAAAAGATTTATTATCTGCCCGCGAGGACATGCGCAACATCACAGAAAATCAGGAAGCCGCCAATGAAGAATTACGAGGCGCCAATGAAGTGCTGGTAACCGTAAACCAGGAACTCCTCGACCGCAACGAACTTTACAACCAGGCCCGCTTGTATGCTGAAGCTATTGTTGCTACTATTCATGAGCCCTTACTGGTATTGGATAAAGATTTCAGGATAAAGAGCGCCAACCCGGCTTTTTATAAAACCTTTCGAATTACAGAAGAAGAAACATTGGGGAAAGTTTTATTTGAATTACAAAATAACCAATGGGGCATACCTGGCTTGCGTAGCCATCTTCTAAAAATACAAATGCAAAAGAAAAGGTCGTGGGATTGGGAACTTTCTCATTATTTTCCTGTTGTCGGAATACGCATTATTTGTTTTGATGCCCGGCCCTTTCAGATAGAAAATGGCGAGGACAGGATATTGCTGGCAATGGAAGACATTACCGAAAGGAAGTTATTGGAAAACCGCAATTTGCTATCCAATATCGTTGACAATTCGGACGATGCCATCATAAGCAAAAAGCTTGATGGAACTATTATGAGTTGGAACAAGAGCGCTGAAAAAAT
The DNA here is from genome assembly GCA_036509585.1 of Hanamia sp. Lineage (GTDB taxonomy): Bacteria > Bacteroidota > Bacteroidia > Chitinophagales > Chitinophagaceae > Ginsengibacter. The sequence continues at coordinate 6,031 of DATCFI010000246.1, forward strand.
ATTTGGTTATACTAAGGATGAAATTGTGGGGAAAAATATTTTACTTATTATCCCGCCTGAACTTCATCACGAAGAGGTAATGATAATTAGTAAAATTAAAAAGGGAGAGGATGTTCCGCATTTTAATACAGTACGGCTGGCCAAAAGCGGGAAAAGAATCAACGTATCAGTGACGATTTCGCCGATAAAAGATGAAGAAGGAAATGTGATAGGTGCCTCAAAAATATCAAGAGATATTACAGATGAAATCAATGCACGCAAAAAAATTGAAGAGAGCGAACTGCGGTTATTTACCCTGATTCATTCTTCGCCATTTGCTATTGGCCTTTTACAGGGAAAGGATTTAATTATTAGCGCCGCCAATGAAGCTATTATAAACATCCTGGGCAAAGGCCCTGATATAATTGGAAAACCCTATTTTGAATTGATGCCCGAATTGGCAGACCAGGGTTACAGGGAAGTATTTACAGAAGTATATAATACAGGAAAGCCATTCAACGCTGTTGAAACCGCTGTAAATATTTTACGCAACGGTAAAATGGATACCCAATATTATAATTTTCTTCTTTTCACACAACGAAATGTAAATAATGAAATAAACGGTGTAGGTATTATTGCTTCAGAAGTAACCGAAACAGCCGTGTATCATCAAAAATTAAAAGAAAGCGAGGAACAGTTTCGTCAAACGGCCGATTTATTACCAGACAAAGTTTTTAAAGCAGATGCTAAAGGAAACTTTTTTTATTTAAATAAAGCCTGGGGAAAAACAACTGGCCTGACGCAGGACAAATTAAGAAATGTTGGTTGGCTAAAAACGGTTCATTCTGATGACCTGGAAAAAGTGAAAAAACATTTGAATCAAACGTTGGAAACAGGCAATGACTTCGAACTTCAATTCCGAATAAAAGATAAAACGGGGAATTATCGCTGGCATTTATGTCGCGCTATGGCCTTGAAAGATGATAACGGAAAAATAAAAATGTGGATAGGTGCTATCACTGACATACAGGAACAAAAACGAAAAGAGGAAGAGAAAAGTGAATTCATCAGCATTGCCAGCCATGAACTAAAAACCCCGCTTACCGCTTCAAAACTATATATTAATTTATTGGAAGAAGGACTCTCCCGGGAAGAAGACAGTAGTTTTTTATTGTTTGCTCAGAAAGCCGGAAATTCCATTGAAAGATTAGAGCTGCTTATCAAAGAACTATTGGATGTGCAAAAAATACAACACGGTAAATTAGACCTCAATATAACCACCTTTGATTTTAATGAAATGCTTGATGGTGCTATTGAAGAGGCGCATTTATCTGCCCCGAACTTTTCTATCCTAAAAACCGGGCATATCAGTTTGCCATTTAAGGGCGACAGGGACCGGTTGCAACAAGTGGTCAGTAATTTATTGACCAATGCCGTAAAATATTCACCTGGAAGCGACAAAGTATTTGTGACCGCAACGGACGAACAGGGAATGATTAAAGTGACTGTAGAAGACCACGGCATTGGTATTAGAAAAGACAACCTTAATAAGATTTTTGATTTATATTACCGTGAAGAAGAACGTTCCAATCCTTTTCAGGGCTTTGGTATAGGCCTTTCCATTTCCAGTGAAATTGTTAAACGCCACAACGGAGAAATTTGGGTCGAAAGCGAGCGGGGTAAGGGCAGTACATTTTATTTTACAATACCAATCTAGCGTATGGAAAAATGTATTTTAATTTATGACGACGACGTAGAGATACTAACAGTCACAAAAATAATTTTAGAGAAGCATCACTACCATGTTGAGACGCGGACACGGTGCGATGATATTATCAAAGAAGTTGGCGAAATAAAAGCCGATCTCGTTTTTATGGATTTATGGATACCCCGCATGGGAGGGGAAAGTGCATTACAACTAATGAAGCAAAACGAGGTTACATGGCATATCCCCGTTATTCTTTTTTCTGCGAACGATTTAATTGAAGAAGTATGCAAAAGGTCGAATGCCGACGGGTATTTAAGGAAACCATTTAGTATTAATAACCTGGTACAATTAGTTGAAGATATAATTTTGAAGAAGAAATAAGGCACCGTATGCAGTATGCATGAAATCGCAATGCGTTTCCGTGCTAAAGAAATACAAAAGGAGCGATAACGGATAAAAATATTAATAAAGATGGTTCTTCAAAAAATTAATGCCGTCTATTAATTTTCTCTTCAATTTTCTTTCGGGAGTTATCTTCTTTTTTTATTTCTTTTTTAATGGTTTCGCCTGAAACGTTCAATTTATTTTTTTCATAATCTACTTCATAATTCTGGCCCCCGGCTACTTTGGAGCGATCCTGGGAAAGGCCTCTTGTTGTTTTTTTATTCATATAAGTGTTTTTTGTTTTATCCATAAAGAATGTGCCAATCACTGCCCGGTGAAAACTGAGATAACAAAATAAGTTGTGAATACGGAAGATTTTCCTCAGTGAAAAATTATTGGAAGAAGTATTTATGAATTAAAATATAACGGCAGGCATTTTGAAAAGCAATAATAGCAACTGGTATAATCCAATCTATTTTTTACTAATAAAACTTATCCGTTTTGCCAACTCATAAAAAATAGAATAAAAAAAGCAAAACCCGCTACCAGAGCGGGTTTTCACAAAATTGAAGCGGACCGGACGAGA
>DATCFI010000247.1:0-8736 GCA_036509585.1 Hanamia sp.
ATTGCCTGGTAATTTATCTGTAACCCGTTAAGTTTGTTATATTCTGAAAATTGTTTTGAAAATAATGGATAAACGAAAGTGCTTCCGGCGCCTAAGAGCGTTTTATCTGCACTGCCCGAGGTGGCGGTTGAATCAGTAGACGTACTTTTATTGGAAGAACCGCTGTCACAGCCTGTAACAACACTCCCTAAAACTGCTACAACAAAAACAGCTAAAAAGGTACTTTTGATTTTTGATTTTAATTGCATGATTATTTTTTTGAGATTAATTGAAGTTTAAAAATTGATATTCTTATTGTTATTTACTTTCCAAACACATAATAGAAGGTAAGCCTGTAAACAAGATCATAACTGTTATATTTTTGTACAAAGCCTTGGTTGGTATATTTGTTATACCAGATGTTTGGCATAAAGTGCACTTTTTTATCAGGTGTAAAATCCAAACCGGCTGTAATAAATTGCTCTTTGGTTGAAGGGTCGTTATATCCGCTGGTATTCCCAACATACTTATTGTACATATTGTTATCAATTTTATTATCAGGATTGAATGCGTCAAAGCGTGCGAATAAATTCAATTTGTCTTTTACAATATTTCCGTGTGCGAAAACTGAAATGCCTCGTGCATGTACCGTCAAGACATCAATATTCCCCGTAGAAATTTCTGTTGCCTGGTTATCATTTTGCAACCTGTTATTATAAGCTTCTACACCAAGTGTAAATTTTGGTGCGGTATAGGCTACAAAGCCTTTTATCATTGCTCTGGAATGTTGCATTCCGGCAACCGGCGCCATTCGGTTATAATCCATATATAGATTTACATACAGTTTTTTGTTAAGGAATTTTCCCCAGATATCGCCGTAGAGCCATTTATCGTTGTCTCCTTCCGGTTTAGCGCCTGTTCCATTTGCCACCATTAAATCATACCCAAAGTTTTGCGATTTTGGATCAAATTTTCCCTGTAAAGCGGCTCCAAAATCATAAGAAGGCGTGCCACGAAAATCAATAATCGTCTTCTCAACAGAGCGATAGCCCCATATTGGTTCTGAAGACATTGAAAAGCCGGGGGTTGATACCTGGCCCAGTACGAGATCAGTGCCTTTCCAAATGTCTTTCCAGCGCACATTTGCCAGCTTTATATAAAAGGCCAGTTTATTATCGGTCAATGCTTCGCCGCTGGTTGCCCCGTTGGCAGCTTCAAGTAATAATTCAGCAGAAAATTTCCTTGAGATATTATAATTATAGCCAAGATAAATTCGACGAAACTGAAAAGCATTCCTGTTTTTCGGGATACCTGTATATTGGTTACCACTACCCCTATTCAAAGTATCAGTGTGGCTTTTATAATAATAATCAGCGAAGGCATATCCCCATAATCTGCCTGAATTAGGGCTACCTGCTTTAAAGGCGGAGTCGGAATTCATAAGAAACTGAGCTTTTAAGGAATTGCTTAAAAAAAATCCTAAACAAAAGAGAAAAGAAAAGAATAATCGTTTTTTGGTAAACATAATTTTTGATTTTTTTATTTGAGTGCAAAGAAATAATAGTCATGTTTCCTTTATGTTACGCGAATATTACCTTAATGTTAAGTCTTGAACGAAGCAGGAAATCGGATCTGGGAAATCAAACTTTACCTAATGCCAAATGAAGTTTCTCGCTTTTAGCTGCGGACGTCGATTCGTCTGGACCATTAATTTATTCTAACTTTATTTTATAATCTAAAAGAAACCAAAAGTAAAAAACCAGGCTTCCTTCAATTGCAGTGAGAATCGTAAATTTGCCGCCTGATAAAAAACAAAACATTTTTTCAGGAAAATTTTAAAGACTATGAAGTTTCTCAATTTTATTATAAAATACCGGCTATTATTAGGAGCTATTTTTCTGGTGCTTGGCATTGTGGTAAATATTGAGGCAGGGTTCTGGCCGGCATTTGTATTGTATTTAATAGCGCTGGTATTGGTTGTTGGGCATTTTCTCTTTGGGCCGATGCGCCTGATACAAGGCTACATGGAGGAAGGAGATATGGTGGGAGCGCAAAAAGTAATTGATTCTATTTGGTTTCCCGCACTATTGATTAAGCCTGTTCGCTCGGTTTATTTTACGTTGAAAGGAAACCTCGCCATGGCCAACCAGGATTTTGATTCCGCGGAAAAACACATGAAAAAAAGCCTGAGCCTGGGATTGCCAATGAAAGAGGCAGAAGGAGCTAACAAATTACAGCTCGGTATGTTGGCCATGCAAAAAGGAAATATTCGCGAAGCTGAAAATTATATACGCCAGGCAATACGTTCCGGGCTGCCTGATAAAGAAAATGCAGCCGCTGCTTACCTTCAATTATCTTCTATTATGATCAACAAAAGAGAATTTCGTGCGGCAAAGGAATACTTCAGAAAGGTAAAATCGCTAAAGCCTACTACGCCGCAGATCGTAGACCAGGTAAAGCAAATGGAAAAATACATTACCAGGATGCCGGGGTAGATAGCAAAGGGTTATTCTTTTTCTTTATCAAAATCCAGAACCACAGAATTGATACAATAACGTAAACCTGTAGGAGGAGGACCGTCTTCAAAAACGTGCCCTAAATGAGAATGGCACTTACCACATTCTACTTCGGTACGTTTCATTCCAAAAGTATTATCAGGAAGATAAATAATGCTTTCTTTAGTAATCGGTTCGAAAAAACTGGGCCAACCGCAACTGCTATTAAATTTTCCATCACTTTTGAAAAGAGGATTGCCGCATACGGCACAATTGTAGGTTCCTATTTCGCTATGCTGATAATATTTTCCGGTTCCTGGCCTTTCTGTTCCTTTTTCCCGGGCTATTTGGTAAACGTCTTTGGGTAAAATCTTTTTCCATTCATCATTGCTTTTTTCCAGGATTGGATCGTCTTCGTGTTTCGCTGTTTCCATATTATTTTAATATTAATATACATAGACAATTTATGTGTCAATGTAAATTTACGGAATGCGAGTTTTACAAAATGCTAAAAAAAATGCGGCTTTTTCCGTAGTCAGCGGTTTTTTTAAGTTGCTTCCATTATATTTGATGCTCACAAGGATTATAAAACCAATGTTCAATCTCATTTTATTTGGCCCTCCGGGCAGTGGAAAAGGTACACAGTCGGAAAAACTGATTGCAAAATATCATTTGAAACATCTCTCTACCGGTGATTTATTACGAAGCGAAATTTCAAATAAAACGCAATTAGGATTAGAAGCAAAAAGCTATATGGACAAGGGCAGTTTGGTTCCTGATGGGGTGGTCATTGGTATGATAAATGATGCCTTAGATAATAATCCAAAGGCTGATGGTTTTTTATTCGATGGTTTTCCGCGCACTGCTGTACAGGCCGAAGAATTAGATAAATTATTAACCCGTAAAAAAACCTGCATAGACGTAATGCTTGCGTTAAAAGTTAGCGAAGAAGAACTGATAAAAAGATTGATAAGACGTGGAGAAACAAGTGGCAGGTCTGATGATACCAATGAACAAATAATCCGGGCGAGAATTGAAGAATACCATAAAAAAACAGCAGCAGTAGCCGACCATTATCAAAAGGAAGATAAAGTAGTAATGGTAAAAGGAGAAGGAAGCGTTGATGATATTTTCGACAGGCTCTGCAAAGAAATGGACCGGTTGAAAAAGCAGGGTAATTGTTGATTTACTGTGTTTAATATTTTCTGATGATAAAGGCTAAAGAAGAATTTCTTAAAAATGATTTCATTCCTTTACTGGAGAAATTACATGCTGATGAAAAAGCAAAATGGGGTATAATGACTTCACAACAAATGGTGGAGCATTTTGCTGATGCTGTAAAAAATGCCAGTGGTAAATTACTTCTTCCCTCCTTAATTGAAGGCGAAAGACTTCAAAAGTCCCTGGAATTTCTGATGAGTGAAACTCCTTTCAAACATAATATCGATAACCCTTTGATTCCGAAAGAGGGAATTCCACACCGGCAGCCTGATTTACAATCCGCTGTCGATAAATTAAAAAAAGAGCTGGATCATTTCTTTTTGGTATTTAAAAAAAATCCTGATCTTAAAACCGGAAACGCTTTCTTTGGCCAACTTGATTATAACATGAATATTCAACTGCTTCATAAGCATGCAATACACCATCTTAGGCAGTTTGGATTAGAACCGGCAGCAATAAATTAACTTCCTGATCCTTTCCGAAAATCTTTTAAAAAAAGTTTGGTGCAGAAATGCTATAAAGAGCTAGTTGTTTCCAAATTAAGAATCCGCCGAATTTGTTGATTTACTGTATCGTGAATTTTAAAAGTAGTGCGCTTTTAATGTGTTTTTGTTGTTTTATCAATTCAGTATCAGCTCATCTGAAAGGGGAAATAGAAATCTTGAATATTTATTTGTTTACTGATGTGTTCAACTATCACATTTAGTGCTTAAACATTAGGGTTAGCTATGACTTTGTACCCAAAAAAATACTAAAACACCCCTGACTTTTGTTACAATTCAATATTAAACATTGACAAATGACTTTCAAATAAATTTTCAACTAATCCGAACTGTTATTTTTTTTAAATTCGCTTACATGAAAAAAATTCTCACTTTCTTATTTTTATTTTTATTTCTTAATTCCTTTTCTCAGAAAATTCTGCCTGACGATTTTTATGTAAGAACCAATGATTCGTTGCCTTTTTTAAAATACGGATTGGGAGAAGATAGGTTAGGTGGAGCAAAGATGACATTCCTTGACAGCAACATCGTATTGAAAGTCGTGGATAGTTCAAAGGATGACTATAGAGTTCAGTTGTCAGAATTACATTCTGCCTATATTGAAAAAGAGAAGGTACATAAAACAGCAGATGTTAGCGCGCGCCAACATCTTACAGATAGCTGGAAGGTTTACGGCGATTCGCTGTACGATTACATAACTATCCAACTTGACGAAAGGTTGCCTTATAACAGCGTCATGGAAATTCACCCAAACAAAATAATCGTCAATATTTTTGGCGCTGTAAGTAACACCAACTGGATTACTCAGCTTTCGTCTGCTAAAGAAATAAAAAATGCCTGGTACGAGCAGCCGGAAGATGACGTAATGCGGGTAATCATTGAATTAAAACACCCCCAGAATTGGGGCTATCGCATCTTTTACTCAGATAATAATAAACTGACGATAAGAGTGAACAGGCAGCCACGTATCCGGGATCTAAGTCATATAAAAATTGCCATAGATGCCGGACATGGTGGCGATAACATCGGAGCAACTGGTGTAAGATCTCACATTCAGGAAAAAGATTACACCCTCCTGATCGCGAAGGAAGTAGCCAGGCAGTTGATAAAAAGGAAAGCCAATGTGGTAATGACAAGAGTAAAGGATACCTCGCTAAGCATGTACGAAAGAATCCAGTTTTTGGAACAGCAAAATCCTACGCTACTAGTCAGTATTCATTTAAACTCATCGGATATAGACTCTATACATGGAGTAAGTACTTATTACCGCTATATTGGTTTTCGGCCTTTGAGCCAGGCTATCTTAAAAAGCATGTTGCAACTGGGCTTGAATGAATTTGGAAACGTGGGTAATTTTAATTTTTCTTTAAGTGGTCCTACAGATTATCCCAACTGCCTCGTAGAAGTGGCCTTTTTAAGTAATAAAAACGATGAGAAAAAAATCCTGGATCCAAAATTCAGGCAACAGGTGGCAACAAAAATCATTGCGGGAATAGAAAATTTTTTGAAGAGCAGTGCTGCGAATCAACCTTGACGGCACTGTTATAAAACAAATTAACACGGATTATTTTTCATATTTAAATTGAATACTTACTTTAAGACGTTGACCGCTGACAAAATTTATTAGTAATTTTATTTGTATCATGAAAGAAGATATTAACACTGCACCATTAACAATAAAAAAACCTTCGGGAAAACTTAGCCAATTAGCCGAAACTTTAGTTGGAAGCGAAATAGTAAAATTAGGTGCTGATATAAAAGCAAAAATTAGAAATGGCGAGAAAATCTACAATTTCACGATAGGTGATTTCGATTCTTCTATCTTTCCCATTCCAAAAAAATTCGAACAGGAAATTATTTCGGCCTATCAAAATAAATTGACTACCTACCCGCCTGCTGATGGAATTCTTCCTCTTAGAGAATCAGTAGCTAAATTTATAAAAGAACGCGAAGGGCTCGATTATAATACAAATGAAATATTGATAGCCGCAGGTGGCCGCCCGCTTATTTACACTTTGTACCATGCCATTGTTGACAAAGGAGACAAAGTTATTTATGCAGTGCCAAGCTGGAACAACAATCATTATGTGCATTTTACGGAGGGCAACATGTAGTAATAGAAGCTACGCGAGCAAATAATTTTATGCCATTGGCGAACGACATCAAACCTCACATTCATGATGCCGTTCTTATTGCCTTATGCTCGCCCTTGAACCCTACCGGAACAGTTTTTAAAAAAGAAGAACTGGAAAAAATCTGCGATATGGTGCTGGAAGAAAATAATCGAAGAGGTGATGATGAAAAGAAATTGTATGTAATGTACGATCAGATGTATTGGATACTCACTTTTGGCGATACGGTTCATTATAATCCGGTAAGTCTGCGGCCAGCAATGAAAGATTATACTATTTTTATTGATGGAATCAGTAAAGCGTTTGCTGCCACCGGAGTGCGTGTAGGTTGGGCTTTGGGGCCGGAGTATGTACTAGCTAAAATGAAAGCGATCAACAGCCATGTAGGCGCGTGGAGTCCGATGGCCGAACAAAATGCAACTGCAAAATACCTTCTTCAAAAAGAAGAAATTGACGATTATCTTTCTGATTTTAAAAAAGAATTAGAAGAAAGATTACAACTTATTTACGAGGGTTTTCAACAATTGAAATCGGAAGGATTTTCAGTGGATGCCTGCGCCCCACAAGCTGCGATCTATCTTACCATTCAACTAAGTCTTGTTAGTAAAACAACAAATAAAGGAGATTCTTTATCAACCCAGGCCGATGTAACTTCCTATATTTTAAACGAAGCCAAACTGGCTGTGGTTCCGTTCTATGCGTTTGGCGCTCCGAAAGATTCTGATTGGTATAGGCTTAGTGTGGGTACCTGTAAGAAAGAAGAAATTCCGGAAATGCTTGGGAAGCTAAAAGAAGCTTTGGGGAAATTGAAGTGAAAATAATATACCCGTATAACTTTTAATAGGGTGCAGGAATTAATATTTAAAAAGAGGGATTAAAAACTTTCAAAAAGTTCTTAATCCCTCTTTAATTTTTTATGAATGAATATATTGTCTATGCTTCAGCAGATGATAGAGATGCAGATTTCTTTGCACTGATCAAGCCATTCTCCACCAGGTATTCTGCTATCTGCACAGCATTGGTAGCTGCGCCTTTTCTCAGGTTATCACTCACCACCCAAAAATTCAAGGTTTTTGGTTGTGATTCATCTCTGCGGATTCTTCCCACAAATGTATCGTCTTTTTCGTGTGCAGTTAGTGGCATTGGATAAACGAAATTTTCCACATCGTCCTGTACAATTACGCCTGGGGCAGAAGATAAAATTTCTCTAACTTCAGCGAGGTCAAAATCATTTTCAAATTCAACGTTCAAGCTTTCACTATGTCCGCCAACAACGGGAATCCGTACGCATGTGGCCGTCAGTTGAATAGAGTCATCCCCGATAATTTTCCTCGTTTCATTTACCATTTTCATTTCTTCTTTGGTATAGCCATTGTCCAGGAAAACGTCAATGTGAGGTAGGGCATTTTTATCAATCTGGTATTTGTAAGCCATTTCTCCCTGCACATTATTCCTTTCGTTTTCCATTTGTTGAACTGCTTTAACACCGGTACCTGTTACGCTTTGGTAAGTAGAAACCACCACCCTTTTAATGTGATATTTTTCATGCAGCGGTTTTAAAACCAGCACCATTTGAATGGTAGAGCAATTAGGGTTTGCAATGATCTTATCTTCTTTCGTTAACACGTTTGCATTTACTTCGGGAACCACTAATTTTTTAGAAGGGTCCATGCGCCACGCTGAAGAATTATCAATTACAGTAATTCCAGCTTCAGCAAATCTAGGTGCTAAAAGAAGTGATGTACTTCCTCCTGCAGAAAATAACGCGATATCCGGTTTGGCAGCAATAGCATCGTCGGCAGACACTATTTTATATTTTTTATTCTTAAACGTCACTTCCTTTCCTATAGATTTTTCAGAAGCCACAGGAATCAATTCTGTAACCGGGAAATTTCTTTCTTCGAGCACCTGCAACATTTTGCTACCTACAAGCCCGGTAGCGCCGACCACTGCAATTTTCATGTTTTTATTTTTTAGAGAATGCAAATTTAAATCATTCTGTTTTTATGATGAAATGTTAATAGGTATTAGGGTTGCAAAATCAAAAATGGATTGTTTGTGAAATCAAAATAATCCTCCGGCAGGCAGCTCCTGCTTATAACAGTATTTATAAATATTATTTTGGATATATAAAAACTGCCTGTTACTTTTGATTCTAACTAACTGCTTAAGAATGAAAAAGTTCAAAAGGTAGTAGTTATTTAGGTTTCTTTTCAGCCATATTCCGTAAAATGTTGTCACTAAGTTGAAATATATAACTTGACTGCAATCTTTAAAATTTTATAGAATAAATCGTTTAAGTCGTGAATACCTTTTGATAAATGGGGTCACTCTTAACCATTCTTTCTAGAAGGTTGTGAAATATAGTTTTATCAAATCCCCGTCTGTTAAAGCGATAAAAGAATT
>DATCFI010000248.1:0-45530 GCA_036509585.1 Hanamia sp.
TTAAAATAGGTAGTAAGTTTCTCCCAGTTTCGTTTCCAGCTTTCAATTACAACAGGATATTTTTTACTCCATTTTTCGCTCAGTGCTTCCAGCTTTTCTTCTGCCTCACTTTTATTTACAGCCTGATATACCGGCTTGAGATCAGCCATAAATACTTTCTGATCTTTACTGGCTACATACTTTAAAGAATTGCGTATCTGATGAACAATACAACTTTGAACTTCTGTCTGCACAAACACGGTAGAAATTGCTTCAGCAAACCCTTTTAGGTTATCAATGCAGGCTATCAGAATATCTTTAACGCCCCTCGTTTGTAAATCAGTCAGAACGCTTAGCCAGAAATTAGCACCTTCACTTTCGCTAACATACATCCCTAAAATTTCTTTTCTTCCTTCGGTAGTTATACCCAGGATATTATAGACACAACGGCTTTGCACACGCCCTTCCTGTTTTACTTTGTAATGCATCCCATCAAGCCAAACGATGCAGTAAGTGTCTTCTAAAGGACGGACCTGCCACTCTTTTACCAATGGAATTACTTTGTCCGTAATAGCCGATAATGTACTGGCTGAAATATCGGTATCATACATGTCTTTTATGTGTGCCGAAATATCTCTGAAACTCATGCCTAATCCATACATCCCGATGATTTTGGATTCTAATGTATTGGCCAGGATGGTTTCTCTTTTCTTAACGATCTCTGGCGAAAACTCACTGTTTCGATCTCGAGGAGTATCGAGCTCAATGGTGCCTGCTCCGGTCTTTAATAACTTCGTGTTATAGCCATTTTTACGGTTGTTTTGCTCGTCATCTTCCTGTTCCAAATGTTCATCTAATTCTGCCTGTAAAGCAGCTTCTAAAAATTCTTTAAGCAGCGGCGCAAAAGCACCTCCTTTGCTGAATAAATCCTTGCCCGAACGAAATTGCTCCAGGGCCTTCTTTTTTAATGCTTCGTAATCGAAGGCTTCTTTTTTCTTTTGCATAGTTAAACTGTGTTTTAAAGTTCTTAAATCATTTGAACTTTGACACAGTTTAATTTACAGTCTCTTTCCTTCTTCTCATTTCTTTCGAAACACCTGATATATTGGGATTGTGGAGAATAAAGAATTGATTTTTGGAGTTCGAATTGCATCTTTTGGCTTATTTTATAAAATCCCTTCGGGAAAGATTAGGTTTTGCAATCTTCGTTTATCATCAAATTGACTGGAAGCCAATACTTCACTGATATTTTTAGCTATTTCCAAACACTTTTCCGCTCCATTTACAAGGTTCGAACTGCTTATTTCAGTTGAGATCATTTTTACCATATCATCCTTTTCAACCTGATATTTGTTTCTGAACTTTTCAAATAAAGAAGATTCCATTTGCCCCTGCACAAATCTTTCTTCAAGGGCCTCAATCTTGGTATTGAGTTCAGCCAATTGTTTTTTGCCTGCTGTTGCTCTTTTAACCTGCTTTGCAGCTTTATTTCGAGTAATTCAAGCATTACAATCCCTAAGTGCGCCAAAATCGCTTTTATTGAACTCAAATTGATTTAGTTCATTTTTGAAACGACCATTTAAATGTTCAGCATTCACATTTACACAAGTTCCACTATTGCGGGTTTTATAATAATAAATTCCTTTTTGCTGGTATCCTGTGAAAGGGGATAAGGAAATTTCATCTTTTGCAAATCCTTTTAAAGGAAGTGCATCTGTCTTAAATTTTTTCGCAATACAATTTCTTGGATTTTGTAAAAGAATATCATTTGCTTTTAAAAATAATTCTTCACTAACCAATGCAGGATGATGCCCCTTAATTAGCTCATTAGGGATTAAAGAGTTCGTTATATAACCACAATAAAAAGGGTTGGATAAAATCCTTACAAAACTTTTATAATGGATTTTACAACCTAATTTATGTAAATAAGAAACAATTTCCTGATTGGTCATTTCTCCTTTTGCTTTCAATTCAAATCCAATCTTTAGTAATTCTCCATCCTGATTGATGCAGTACTTATGATTTCTTGCTTTTTCTTTTCTGTTCAAATTAACGTAGCCGAAAGGAAGCGAAACCACCCCATAACCCTGCCTCAAATTTTCAATCATTCCCTTTACTACTTTATCTTTTCTTAATTCATTATCGAACTGGCTAAACAGGTAAAGCATATCACAATGCAATTTTCCTGATGGATTGTTTGTGTCTATTTCCTGACTGATTGCAATTACTTTGATGCCAATTTTTTGAAGTTCCTGACTATGAAAAGCTGCATTAGATCCGCTTCTTGAAAAGCGGTCATAAGAATAAGAAAGAATAGTATCAATGCTATTATTCTTTCTTACAAACTCTATCATCTTTTTGAATTCTTTTCTTTCATCCTGTTTTGCAGATTCAAAAGTTCCGCCAAAATATTCAGCAATTTTTAATTTTTTTCTTACTGCAAATTCTTTGCAATAACGTTTTTGGCTTTCAAGAATAAACGAAAAAAAACTGCTTTATTCTTAAACTGTAGATCACGGCGGTATTTAAATTCCTTCAGTTCGAGCTTCTGCTGAATAAAGAGGCTATATTTATTTGAAAGTGTTGATGCCAAATTATTACTGTCACTCAGAATTACGTTCATTCATTTTTTTTTTCGTAGCAATGTTCTCAAGATAATGGCGCATCGTCGTGAGATGTTGAGAAAAGAAAATCGTGGAATCTTAATAATCCGGGTTCAGACCAATGAAAGTTCCCAGCTATAATAAAATAACTCCAAAAATGTCATTAGGTATTTATAATTTGGGGTATTTCAAAAGTTTTATTGCAATTCCATAATCCGGTAAACCATTCCCGTCGTTTCATGGCAAGTGATAGTTTGAGCATCCTTTGATTGCCGTTTTTTACAATATAACCACCGATGGCAAATACTTTATAGCGTAGTGTCTTCATCCGTTGTTCTACCCTGGTATTTAAAACAACCTGCCTAAACAGGCTAATAAAATTATAAGCCATCATTACCCAATTGAGTGCCGCCTCTGTGGCATCAAAGTTTTTGAGATTAAAGTTGTCTGCTCCAAAGTCATATTTCAATTCTTTAATCCTGTTTTCACAGTTAGCTCTTTGCTTGTATAAATTCCAAACCTGTAGTGGCGGCAGCGCTAAATCGGTAACAAAACAACTGTACCTGTAATTGTTATAGATACCTTCTTCTTCGAACAATTTTAATGATTTACCAGTGGCATTGGGTCGTTCTGTAATCAATTGACGCACCATTACCAGCCGTCTTTGCTTATCCCATAACGGGCTTTGATAAGTGGTTTCACCAACTTCTATTCCTTTACTTACTTTTATCCAAAAGGTATGCCCGGCTATTTTCTGTTGAATAGGTATATATTGCCTTGCAGCAATAATATAGCTGCCTACCCCTTCATTTTCTTCCAGATAATCAAAAACTTCCTTTCCATAAAAACCGCTGTCACCTCTGAACAACCCAATCTTTTTGCCATTGAGTTTTTCTATAGTATCGGCTAAAAAGCCCTGAAAATTATTACTTGTATAAGCATTACCGCTTTGCAACCAAAAATTGGCTACCATCCTGGTTTCTTCAATAAATGCTATTAATGGATGATGGCTGTTTCTGCGTGGCTTTTGTGGGTTATATCCTTTTTTGCTTCCCTGCTGCCTGTCATATCTTGTAAAGATGGAGGAATCTACATCCAGGGTGTAGTTGTCGTATTGTAAATTACCAAAAAACCATTGGTAAAACGGGGTGAAAATATCATGATTGAATGCAGAGGTGTGCTTATTAAAAAACCGTTGAAATGATTTACAACCGGCCATTTGTTTAAAACCCTAGCATTGTCTCATTACTTCATCGTGACGGGTAACTTCACAATGCTCAAATTTATTAGCGCCACACCAAACGCTGGTCATAAACTGCTTGATGAGTTGACTCGGAGCATAACCCCGGTTGGAGCCAGGAATGGGCAACGGCAATTTATCCAACTGCTCATCCATATTCATCCTGTCCAGCATTTTTTTCAGCAGGATGGTTCCCGACCAGGGAGTAATTTCTTTATCGGTAAAGGCAATTTTTAAGTCCAATTTTATGATAAGTTTTTCTTACTCAATTTTACGCCTTTTTATAAAATAAAAACTCAATAACAGCCGGGTTTTTATCAACATTTTCTCTAATGGCCGCCATTAGAAATTTTACCTAATAACTTTTTTGGGATAAATGAAAAATTTCCGAAGGCAACACAAAGAAAAAGTGAAGCAGGAAAATCTTTTCCGGCAGTGCATCAACAAATTATGAATATGAAAAGCTGGTTAAGAGGCATTCATCATCAAGGTAGCGAAAAGCATTATCAAAAATATCTTGACGAGTACTGTTTTAGGACGAACCGAAGAAATACAGAACAAGGAATTTTTAAAGCTATAATGATAAGAGCGGCTAAAAGGAAAACATATACATTCAAAGAACTTATTGCCTATGCGGCGTAAAAAGAAATTAAATTAGTTTCTTTTAAAGAAAGTTTTTACATTGTGCTAACAAATACTGGCGATGAGACAAATTGAACCAATCATAACTGAGGATTTTTTTTTACTCGAAAAAGTTAAAGACGGAAGTAAACATGCGTTCAACCTGTTATTTGAAAAATACTGGGAAAAGGCTTATTCGGATGCATATAAGCGCTTAAAAAACCAGGAAGACGCGAAAGATGTCGTGCAGGAAATATTTACCAAAATATGGTTGAAAAGGCAAACACAAACAATTGAAAATTTTCCTGCTTATTTACATGTTGCCATCCGAAATAATGTGATTAAATTACTTTCCAAACAAAAGCCCTTCCATCCTTTTTTTGATATTTTAGAAAATATCCCCCAAAAAAATTCATCAGCCGATTCAAATTTGTTATGGAATGAATTTTTAGAATCGTATGAGGCCCTTCTGCAAAAAATGCCCCCAAAAAGGCAGGAGATTTTCCGGCTTCGTTATCATGAGAATCAAACAACAAGTGATATCTCACTCCAATTGGGTATTACCAGGAAAACAGTTCAAAACCAATTAGGTAAAGCCATACAGTCTCTCAAAGTTACTTTACATATTATTAGTCTAACCGGGTTGATCTTAATTATTGCAACATTTAATTGATCTCACTTTCCTAGGCTGGTTCTTTGGATTTAAACTGCATTTAATCATTAACGACAAAGGTGAAATCCTCTCTTTCTATCTCTCACAGGGCAACACAAGCGACAACAATGCTAAAATAATTACCCGGATGACTAAAGAAATATTCGGAAAAGTATTTGGCGACAAGGGATATATCAACAAAGCATTAGCTGATTTATTGTTTGATGATGGCATACAACTCATTACTGTTGTTAGAAGAAATATGAAACAAAAAGCATTGAGTAATGAAGAAAAATTATTGCTACGCAAACGATCTGTGATTGAAACCGTTAATGATGAATTAAAAAATATTTGCAGATAGAACATACCAGGCATCGCAGTATAGCCGGATTTATTTTAAACATCATGAGTGGTATTGCTGCTTACTCTTTCTTTCCTAAAAAACCTTCTATTAAAAAAGATATTGAAGAAACTAATCCTATGCTTATTGCTCAATTAAATCAACCAAAATTAATCGCAGCTTAAACCGAACTCAGGTTTTTAGTAAAATTTATGGCAGGATGGGACATTTTTAAATTTTGCGGTCATAGGTATGTAGGTTCAGATAATTCGGATAATAGTTTTCTTTTCTTTTTCCGGGGATACTACTATGGTTTCAACGTTCAAAACGTGAATCACAGAGATTATACTAATTCTTAAGTTTTAAGTAGTGCAAAAGTTTTTTTCATAAGCAAGCCATGAAGGTTGTTTAACGGGCCCTTTTTTAAAGGGGCCCTTATTGTATGTTAGGCATGTATATCAACTATAGGGTGCAAGTCCCGAATGCGCCGTTACAGTCGGAAGCATTAGCCAAGAGCAAGGGTATCCATCGTGAGGTGGAATCTGAAAGAAGCTGGCGGCAAAAGTTCGAACCTACGAACAGGAACTGCATAAAAGGCGTAAATCACTATGGGCGATGTTGCAATATAAACAGAAGCCCGATACTGTACGGATGGTGTATGCGTAGATGCAGAGGTTACATGAGCGGAAAGCGGATATACTTATCCTAAGAGGTCTGATATACATTCTTGTATTGAATCAGAAGTCAGCAGAGGTGATAGTAGGAAGGAAACGAGCCGTCTCCCATAATAAGGGTAAAGAAGGAAGTCTCACAGCCAAACCGAAGGGCCGAATGTCAGAATAGGCGAAGGAATTACAAGGGTGTATCACGGAAGCGAAGACAGCCGAAACACGTAAGAGAACTTCTGTTAGCTGCGCTTGCCGACGGAATCGGAGAGCCAAGCAGAAGGAGCCGAGCCAGGTGATGCAATCAGTAAGGACAACGCCCTGCAAATTAAAGTTAAAATAGTATGCTGGAAGAAATTTTAAACAGGCGGAATATTGAAAAAGCCCTTGTCCGGGTTGAATCGAACAAGGGAGCGGCAGGTATTGATAATATGCAATGCAATGAACTGCGTTCATACATAAGTACCCAATGGCAAAGGCTTCGTCAAAAGATTTTGGATGGCAACTACGAGCCAAACCTGTGAGGAAAGTAGAGATACCGAAGCCACAGGGAGGTAAAAGGACGTTGGGAATACCCACGGTAATAGACAGGGTGGTGCAACAGGCGATAGCCCAATGGTTGACTCCATTGTATGAACGGGAGTTTTCTAAACGGAGCTACTGCTTCCGTCCCAATCGAAATACTCATCAGGCTGTGCTACAAGCAGAGCAATACCTTCACGAAGGGAAAACATGGGTTATCGAACTGGATTTAGAGAACTTCTTTGATAAGGTGAACCATGACAGGTTGATGAGTAAGTTAAGCAACAGGGTTACAGACATGCGCACATTAAAATAAATCCGCAGCTACCTTACGAGCGGCATCATGGAAGGTGGTGTTATCAGCACCCGGAGTGAAGAGAACGCCGCAGGGTTCTCCGTTAAGTCCGTTACTATCCAACATTGTGTTAAATGAACTGGATAAAGAGCTGGAAAAGCGGGGACATTCATTTGTAAGATATGCGGATGATATAAGTGTGTATGTCAAAAGTGAGACTGCGTCCAAACGGGTGATGACAGGTATAATGGGGTTCATCGAAAGTAAACTGCTACTGAAAGTAAACAAGCCAAAGACGAAGGTTAGCAGACCGGAAGAAAGTATGCTATTAGGATTTTCCTTTCGCACTTATAAGGGGCGATGGATTATTAAAGTAGCAAGAAGAAGTGCACAACGCATCAAGCAAAAGTTTAAAGAGATTACCAAACGAAACGCCCCGTTATCGGAAGAAGAAAGGATAACAAAGCTGAATAGTATCATTAAAGGCTGGGTGAACTACTTTGTAATCACTAAAGCAAAGACGTTTATGCAACAATTAGATGGCAACGTAAGAATGCGGCTAAGAATGTGCAAATGGAAACAATGGAAGAACACAAGGACCAGGAGACGAAACCTGCTGAAATTGGGAGCAAAACCTAAAGATGCCTACCAGTGGGGGGGAAGCAGTAAAGGGTACTGCCGTGTGGCACAATCGTTTATTCTGTCTCAAACCTTAACGGTAGCGTATTACAGAAAGAATGGTTATGTAGGTTTTTACGACCTGTACTATCGGCAAACTGAAAAGCAGATGAAATTATTTTGACAAACCGCCGTATGCCCGAAGGCACGTACGGTGGTGTGAGAGGATAGACCATCAATTAATGGTGGTCTTCCTACTCGATTTTCGGAAAGAATAAACAAATTTCAAAAGTTATACAATCTTAAAAGGGTATAGTAATAGGAACTGCTCTGGTGATCGTCCCATCTAATAATTTTTCTAAAAAAATATTTTATACACAGTGGGACTTTTTGGTTTTTCCGGATCATATCTATAACCAGTTGGCGAAAATCTAATAAATGGACAAAAATTATTTTATAAAATTGTTGCAAAAGTACCGGCAAGGAAATGTAACGAACGAAGAGGGACAGTTTTTAGAAAGCTATTATAACCTTTTTCAAAACGAGCCGGATATCCTGACCAGGTTAAGTGAGGAAGAAAAAAAGGAGATGAAAGAACATTTGGCTGATCGTGTCTGGGATAATATTTCAAAAATAGATGGAGGAAGGACTAAAATAAGGAGTATTAACACAAGATTTTTGCGAGTGGCTGCCGCAGCTGTTCTGTTTATAGTGGGAGCTTACGTTTACCGCATATTAAATAAGAAAATTGATATACAGTCAAAGACAGTAGCCATAAATGAAAAGCATCCAATTATGCCGGGAGGAAACAAAGCGTTTCTCATAAGATCTGACGGCAGTAAAATCGTATTGGACAGCATACAAAATGGAACGGTTCTACAAAAAGGTTCAACGAAGATCATCAAGCAAAGCGGCATATTGATTTATAACGTTTCAGCTTTTCCAAATCAAGATGAAGTAGTTGTTTACAATACCCTTTCAACTCCTCGTGGAGGACAGTATCAGGTGGTATTATCTGACGGAACTAAGGTTTGGCTTAATGCTTCATCTTCTTTACATTTTCCAACAGCTTTTATCGGAAATGAGCGCAATGTTGAATTAACAGGGGAAGCTTATTTTGAGGTCGCTAAAAATAAAGAAAAGCCATTCCATGTAAATGTAATAAATGGAATGCAGATTGAAGTATTAGGAACTCACTTCAATGTAAATGCGTATGGTGATGAAGGTGCTATTAAAACAAGTTTATTGGAAGGTAGTATAAAAATTAAAAAGGGAAACGTCTCGGGTCTGCTAAAACCAGGGCAGCAAGGAGTATTGAATAAGAATGGTGGTAATATTGAAATAAAAAACGTTGATATGAACGAAGTAATCGCTTGGAAGAATGGCTTGTTTCAGTTTGATGGAGCTGATATCAAAAGCATTATGGGTCAAATTGGACGGTGGTATGATGTAGAAATAGAGTATGACGGGAAGATGCCGGAGAGGAAGTTTGAAGGGAAAATAAGCAGGGATGCAAAATTAACAGATGTATTGAAAATTTTAGAGCTAAGCAATGTGAAATTTTCTGTGCAAGGAAAAATAATAATAGTGCAATAATTTTTTTATAGAATAATAAAAATAATCAATTTAAGCGAATGATTCTTAAGTAAAAAAACCAGCAATGTTTGCGGCATCGCTGGCTCTAAGGCTAAAAACTGTGTGTTCAATCAAATTATTAACCATAAATCAAATCAAAACTATGATTTTATCTGTATGGTACCAAAATAAAAATGGTACCAAATCATTAAGGGGCAAAACATGGATGATTATGAAGCTAACAATTATCTTAATGTTATTTTTTACTTTTCACGCTACTGCCAAAACCCATGCCCAAAGGGTGACTATTGTCAGGAATAACATTCATCTCTCTGAAGTATTTAAAGATATTGAGCAACAAACAGGTTTTTACTTTTTTTATGATAAAGCTTTGATACAAAATACTTACCCCATTGATGTTACATTAAAGGACGCAACACTTGAGCAGGCTTTGTCAACATGCCTGAAGGGGCAGCAGCTTACTTATAATATTGTAAAGAATACTGTTGTCATAAGAAAGGAGCAGAAAATTGCTCCTCAAACTGACAATATTTCGATGACTATAGTAGATCATATTCCTCCTCCTATTCAGGTGCATGGACAGGTGAAGGATGAGAGAGGAAATCCATTAATGAATGCCAGTGTTATTATTAAGGGTACTAATAAAGGTACCATTACTAATGCTAATGGGGAATTTACAATCGTCGTTCCAAATGCAAAAACGGTTTTAATTATTTCTTTTACAGGTTATAGTAATCAGGAAATTACTGTTGGAAATCGTAGTTCAATCGATATAAGCCTTACTAGGGCAAATAATGAATTAAATACCGTAGTGGTAACTGCCTTGGGGATAAAACGAGATGTAAGATCATTGACATCTTCATCACAAACAGTAAACGTTGAGCAATTGAAAAAAATTAATGATCCAAATATTATGAATTCGCTACAAGGGAAGGTGGCTGGAGTAGAGATACTCTCTGGAGCAATGGATATAGGGGGTCCTGCCCGAGTAGTTATACGAGGGAATAGAAGTATTAGTGGTGATAGCCAACCACTTTATATAATCGATGGAGTTCCCATTTTGGGTGACCCGACTAATTTAGATGCGAATAATATCGCTTCAATTAATGTGTTGAAGGGGCCAAGTGCAGCGGCTCTTTATGGTAGTGAAGCTCAGAATGGAGTAGTTGTTATTACAACCAAGAATGGTACTTCAGGACACAATACGATGAGTCTTAACTCCAATTTTAGTTTGGAAAATCCGGTAGTATCTTACCCTTTCCAGAATCAATATGGGCAGGGTAATAGTGGAGTATATGATGCCCGTTCAGATTTATCGTGGGGACCAAAGATGGAAGGACAGATGGTTGAGAATTGGTCGCTGGATCCTAAGGATAAAGGGACTCAATATGCATTGACTCCGCAACCAGATAATATTAAAGATTTTTATAGAACAGGCAAGGTTTGGGCTAATAGTTTGGATATTACTCGGGGAGGAGAAAACGTACAAACAGCATTTTCATATACGAACACATATGGCGAAGGGATAACTCCTAATAATTCCCTGAATAGAAATAATCTTTCTTTAAGAATAGGTAGTGATTTATTTGGTAAGAATGGCAACGGCCCACTGAAATTGGATAGCAAAATAAGTTATACCCAAGAGAGAAGAAAAGGCGCGGTGATGCAAGGCTTTCAAGGCTCGGCCGAAGGACTTTGGACTACGCCACGTAGTATTGAGGAAAGTCAGATGAGAGATTTTGAGTTTACAGATTCTACAGGTGCTAATCGTCAAAATTATTGGACTCCACAATCAATATGGGATCAAAATCCATATTGGAGAGCCTATCGTGATGTAGTTTCAAGCACTCTTAACCGGGTTACTGGCTTTTTATCTTTAAAATATGATTTCACAGCAGACTTTGACCTACAAGTTCGGGGATCTTATGATGGAGAATATACTACTGGAGACTTAAAGAATTTTAATGATACTTATAATACAGCGCAATTCGGTCGTTATACAGTAAATCAAAGTGATTCATACTTATTAAATGGTGATTTCTTATTATCATATAAAAAAACTTATAATAAATGGAATATTAATGGTAATATAGGCGGAAGTATTAGAAAAGCCGAAAGCAATGCTAATAGTGTAAATACCGGTCAAGCATTGGTTATACCTGATTTTTTCGCTCTTTCTAATACACTTTTACCTGTGATAGGAAACCAGACCAAATTAAGTGAAGTTACCCAATCATTATATGCCTTTGGTCAGTTTAGTTTTAAAAATGATATTTTTTTAGACGTTACTGGTCGAAATGATTGGAGTAGTACATTACCTTCCAATAATTTATCCTATTTCTACCCTTCTTTGGGATTGAGTGCCATTATTTCGGACTTAATTCCTGCGTTTCCCAAGTGGATTTCATTTGCGAAAATAGAGGCTTCTGGGTCTCAGGTAGGTAGCGGTGCGCAGGCATATATGTTGGCTCGTACAGCTTCCTTTACTCCCGGAGGAAACAATGGCTTTATAACGTTGAATAGTATACTACCAGCTGAAAATCTTAAACCTGAAATCTCCAAGTCCTACGAAGTAGGATTAATAATGCGTTTTTTTAATGATAGATTTGGGTTGAATCTCACTGCATATAAGACAAATACCTTCAATCAACTGTTTACTCTTGGTCTACCAATAGGATCAGGAGCAACTAGTTTTTATACTAATGGAGGAAACGTCCAAAATAAGGGTATAGAGGCGATTTTAAATGCGACTGTCATGCATACGAAAAATTTCAGATGGAGTTTTGACGTAAACTTTTCTGCTAATCGTAGTATGGTTTTAAAGATTAATGATCAGCGTCCCAAAGTTCAGGTTGGAGCTATTACAATTGAACAGGGTCAGCCTTTTGGAAATATTTATGGGAGGGGTTTTTTGAGAGATTCTCTAGGATCGGTTATTATTGGAACTAATGGAATACCAGAGGTAACAACTGGTAATACTGTGAAGGTTGCTAATTTTAACCCCGATTGGTTAGGAAGTATTTCAAGTACATTCTCTTATAAAAATGTTTCTTTAAGCTTTTCGATAGACCATAGACAAGGTGGTACTATGTTTTCCGATATAAATGCTAGATTATATGGAGATGGTCAAGCTAAGGCTACATTACAAGGCAGGGAAGGTGGACTCATTTTTGGAACTAATTTCTTTTCAAATGAAAAAGCAGTATTAGAAAATGGACAGAAAAATGATATCCCTATAACTGCACAGCAGTTTTGGCAGAGTATGGGGGGTAGGAATGATGTTGTTGGAGAATTGTTTAGTGTAAGTGCAACTAATACGCGGCTTAGATCATTGTCTATTACCTATTCCTTATCTCTTATGAAATATGATATGCTTGTCTCAGGCATAGACTTTTCTTTAGTCGGTACTAATCTGTTCTTTATACAAAGGGCATCTAAAACAGTTGACCCTGACTTGATGGTTGACACCGGGCCTGGTAGCCTAGGTATCAGTGGTTTTACTTTGCCAACTATAAGGACTTTTGGAGTTGATGTTAAAGTAAATTTTAAATAGATTATGAACTTTCTAAAATCGTCATTATGAATATATTTAATTATAACCGTCTTAAAAATGAGGCAAGGTTTATCCTTTTGATAATTTCCTTAAGTAGTGCAATTGGCTGTAAGAAAAATTTCACTACTATAAATACGGACCCGTATTCGATAACTACTGATAAAGTAAATGGGCAATTATTAGGTCAGGCTTTTGCAGAATGCCAGTATCAAGGTCTTTTTGGATATTATACAGTTTGGCAACAAGCTCAAAATCTGTATGGAGATCTTTATTCTCAATATTTTGCAACAATAGCATCTTATTTTAGTTCAGATCAGTTTACGGAAATAAATAGATGGTCTGATTATACATGGACATATTTTTATGGAACCGCAGCCCCGCAACTTTATTTCGTTGAGCAATATACTGCAAATAATGAAATGCCTGTAGAACATGCAATTGCTGAAGTTTGGAAAGTAGAACTTTATCACCGTATTACAGATTATTGGGGACCAATTATCTATTCACAATTTGGTAACGGGAAAACCAATGTTAGCTATGATTCACAGAAGGATATTTATTCGAGTTTTTTCGAAACTTTAGATACCGCAGTATCCACATTAAAGCAGCATGTTACTGAGACTAGTGTTTTTTCAACTAATGACTTAGTTTTTAGTGGAAATGTGAAGAAATGGTTAACCTTCGCCAATTCTCTAAGGTTAAGACTGGCTATGAGGATTGTTTATGTTGATCCAGGACTTGCGCAACAGGAAGCTGAGAAAGCAGTAAGTGATGGTGTTATGATAAGTAATTCAGATAATGCATATGTAGCAACAACCCAGATTACTCAGAATCCACATGGGCAGGTAATTGTTTGGGATGAGTTTAGGATGAGTGCTAGTATGCAAAGTACTCTTGTCGGATATGATGATCCCAGGCTCAGCGAATATTTTAGTGAGGCGGTTGATGGAAGTTATAAGGGAGTGAGAAATGGTTTACCAATACCTGACAAGACGTCTGCATTAAATGATGAGTTTTCAAAAATGGGTATTCAATATTTTCTCCCTCAGCTAGGAGGAAGTAATCCACCTATGCGAGTAATGAGTGCAGACGAGGTATATTTTCTTAGAGCGGAGGGTGCATTAAGAGGTTGGAAAATGGGGGGTACAGATGAAGATTTTTATAATGAAGGTATCACAACGTCGTTAATGGAAAGGACAAATGCTTCTTCTACAACTATTCTAAATTATATTAACAGTAATAGAACACCAATCGCACTTGATGATAAATGGAATACTCCGGCAATGTCCAATATCCCAGTTAGCTATGAATCAAATGGGAGTTTCGAGACCAGGCTTGAACAAATTATTACACAGAAATGGATTGGATTGTACCCTGATGGATGGGAAGCATGGGCTGAACGACGTCGAACAGGATACCCTAAGGGATATCCACTTATCGAGTCTTTAAATCCTAATATTCCTGCGAATGGAGTAATGAGAAGGTTGGTGTTTACCTTAAGCGAAATTCAAAATAACCTTGCAGCAGTAACCGCTGCCAGAGCAATGCTGAGTGGACCGGATGTAAATCAAACAAGACTTTGGTGGGATGCTAAGCCTTAGTAATAATTATTTATAGTGGATTGATGGATTGCTTACTTGATAGTTTTACTAACCAATAAAAAAAGTTTTTAAAATGGAATTAGAAAAAATATTTAAAATGGAAATAGAAAATCGTAGAGATTTTTTGAAAATTGCGGGTAAATCTGCTTTGGGTCTGGCCGCCGGTAATATTTTCTTGTCATGCCATTCAGCTCTTCATGATGAGAGTGCATCAGAAAAAGTAGCCTTGAATAATACAGAAAAAGTAGCATTGAATAATACAAATATTGACAAAATGGATACTAGCATAATAGGTATTTATGGGAAATGGGCTAATTCACTATTGAAAGGCGAATTGCCTTCACATTCTTTCAGAAGGAAAGAATGGACGGATGTGAAGACATGGCAGAAACCTGCCAAAGAGTTTCTTCTGGAGCGAATGGCAATCCCTGACATAGGAGAAATGCCTGAGGTAATTGTGAAAAAACAATATAATTATGATGGGTTACATATAGAAGAATTAAGTTGGCAGTTATCTTATGGACGGCCAACAAAGGCACTTTTACTCAAACCCATGCATGCAAAGGGACGCTTACCTGGGATACTTGCTTTTTATGATCATGGTTTGCAAAAGTATTACGGTGTGGAAAAGATTACGCGAACATCTGAAAATATGGATCCCATTATGGTAGCGCATCAAAAAACGTTTTATTCGGGACAGGCATGGGCTAATGAAATTGCCAAAAGAGGATACGTTGTTTTGATTCCCGATGTTTTTCCATTTGGTAGTCGGAGGATGATGATAGATAATATTCCAGAAGCTGAGATCCAAAATATTGAACCGGGGGTAGAATTTAAGGACCCTTTGGGGAGTGCGAACTACATTAAAAATTATAACTTATGGGCAGCGGAGGAGGAGCATGTGATAGCTAAATCATTATTTTGTGCCGGAACAACCTGGCCTGCAGTGTTTTTTGGAGAAGATCGAATATCCCTTGATATATTGTGTGCTCGCGAAGATGTTGATGCAACTCGGATCGGTTGTGGTGGCTTATCAGGAGGAGGATGCAGAACAAACTTTATGGCAGGTTTGGATTCAAGAATTAAATGTGCTGCTTCTGTAGCCTTTCAAACCACTTGGGAGGATTTTATTTTGAATAAATCATATACACATACATGGATGGCCTTTGTTCCTCTACTATCTAAGGGTTTAGGCTATCCTGAAATTTTAGGGTTACGTACCCCTCTACCGACTTTTGTACTAAATAATTCCAATGATCCTCTATTTACTTTATCAGAACAGAATCGGGCAAATGAAATATTAAAGGAAGTATATAAGAAGGCAGGTTCAGATGATAAGTACAAATGTTCTTTTTATCCTGGGCCACATAAATTTGATGCAAAAATGCAAGTTGATGCATTCGACTGGTTTGATAAATGGTTGAAAGCATAGGGCTTAAAAGGTTAAACGAAGATCACAAAATGAAGCTTAAAGGATTGACATTTCTTAATGCATTTACTTTTACAGAAATAATGCGTATTTATAAATTATTTACTAATGGTTATGATATATTCGAAACATAGCTGGATTATTTTTTTCCTTTATTTTTTTTCTGTTGCCTCTTTTGCACAGGAGAAATCATTGAATATTGAAGTAAAGAAGGCAATGAAGAATGCTACAAGATTTATGGTTGAAAAAATAAGCGTAAATGGCGGATATGCAAGTCTTTATCTGCCTGACTTGTCCCGGAGATGGACAGAACTGGAAGCCTATAAGACGCAGATCGGAGTGTTCAGTCATAGCACTGGTACTGTGGCAATGGGTAATTTGTTCTTGGACTGTTATGAATCTACAGGAGATGAATATTATTATCAAGCTGCAGTAAAGGCAGCCCGAGCCTTAATTTTTGGACAATTGCCTTGCGGTGGATGGAACTATATAATTGATTTTGGTGGTGATCGTTCCTTAAAAAATTGGTATAATACAATTGGGAAAAATGCTTGGGGATGGGACGAGTATAATCATTATTACGGGACGGCAACTTTTAAAGATGGCAGTACGGAAGAGCCCGCAATGTTCCTTCTGAGGATATATCTAAAAAAGCTTGACCCTCAATTTAAGCCGGCCTTGTATAAAGCAATCGATTTTATAATCGAAAGTCAAGATATACTTGGCGGGTGGCCTCAGCGGTATCCGCAAAAAAGTGATAAGCAATTTATTTTTGGAGGAAAACCAGATTACACATCGCATTATGTCTTCAACAGGAAAGATGTAACTTGGAGAAATATTAAATTTCTTATACAGTGCTATAAATCTTTAGGAGATGAACGTTTTTTAGATCCTATTCAAAGAGGAATGAACTTTTACATAATTACTCAACAAGGAAATCCGCAGGGAGGATGGGGATTGCAGTATGATATGGAACTTAAGCCGACGTATGCACGACAATACGAGCCAACCTCCCTCTCACCTGGACAAACATCTGATAATATCATGTTGTTGATTCAGTTTTATAAATATACGGGGGATAAAAAGTTTCTTTCAAGAATACCGGATGCCATTCAATGGTTGAAGAGTTGCCGTTTGCCTGAGTTGGAAACAGATGGAGGAAAATATACCCATCCTGTCTTTATCGATGTAGGAACTAATAAAGCCTTGTATGCCCACCGTAAAGGGCATGGTATCATTGATGGACATTACTGGGTTGATTACAATGCTGAACCTCCTTTATTACACTATGGTCATAAAACAAAAATTGATATAGAGAAGCTAAAAGAGGAATATAACACGGTAAGTACCTTAACAATTGAAAAAGCAACAGAAAATTCGCCTTTATTGGAAATTGCTGACTCTAGCCATTATTATTTTAAAGATTTTTTTGAGCCGGATTATTTTTTGCGGCAAAAAGTAAATGAAAGCCAGGTAGACACAATTATCAAGTCATTGGATAGCCAATACCGCTGGCTTTCAAGACATGAATGGATCAGCCATCCTTATACCATTTCTAAAACAGGAATGGAATCAAACACAGCACCTCTAAGCACTGAAGATGGTGCCCAGATAAGAGATTCTTCTGACCAGCAATATATTTCTACAGAAGTATACATTAAAAATATGGATCTACTGATTGATTATATTATGGAGCAAAAAGAGATTGAGAAAGACTAATAAAATTCTTTAGGTGGTCCTTGTAATGTTTATAAATCCGTATGTCTGCGAAGTGTAATTTATTGATGATGTTAAATAATTACTAATAGATTAATATTATATATATGAAAATTATTAAGTATTTTATCCTTTTTTTCCCTTTCTATTCTCTCTCAAGTACTTTTGTAAATGCTCAAAAAGAGAGTCTCACTGTAGAAGCAAACCAAACTATGCTCAAGGCTACCAAATATATGGTTGAAACGGTTAGTACTCATGGTGGCTATGATAGAGTTTATCTCCCAGACTTTTCCCGCAGATGGGGAGAATTAGAGGCCTATAAAACGCAAATTTGGGACGGAGGGAATATTCCATTTACCCAAAACATGGGTGAGTTGTTTTTAAACGCATACGAGGCTACAGGTAACGAATATTACTATCAGGCAGCTGAAGGGGTAGCTAACGCATTTATATGGGGCCAACTTCCTTCGGGGGGTTGGGACCATATTATTGATTTCGCGGGTGACCGTTCTTTGAAAGAGTGGTACAGAACTATTGGCAAGAATGCCTGGGGATGGGATGAGTACAATCACTATTATGGTACCGCAACATATAAACAGAATAGCACAGTTTCAATAGCCCAATTCTTTTTGAGATTATACTTTGAAAAATTTGACCCTACATTCAAACCAGCCTTAGATAAGGCTATCAATTTTATTATTAAAAGTCAATACCCTCTTGGAGGTTGGCCACAACGTTATCCTCAAAAGATAAACAGGCAATACAGTTTCGGAGTTGGAGAAAAGTCTAAATATTTTGGAGATAGGTCTGAATATACTGGTTTTTATTCGTTTAATGATGAAATAACTTGGGATAATATTCAATTTTTAATTCAATGTTATACTACACTCGGCGAGGAGCGCTTCCTGGATCCTATCATGCGGGGGATGAACTTTTATTTGATTACCCAGCAGGGAAATCCTCAAGGAGGGTGGGCCGATCAATACGATATGGAACTTAAGCCTGCACATGGCCGGCAATATGAGCCTGCCTCACTTTTACCGGGAGATACTTATAGGATTTGCATGTTATTGATGAAGTTTTATAAATATACAGGAGATCGTAAGTTTCTTGCCCGAATACCTGACGCTATCAATTGGATTGAGAGTACCCAACTACCCAAAGATGAAACTGATGGTGGTAAATACACGAACCCTCTTTTTGTGGAAATCGGAACCAATAAGGCAATCTATGCTCACCGTAAAGGTACGGGTGTTAACCACGGGCATTATTGGATTGATTATAGCGATAGTAATCCGCTTTTACATTACGGGGCGAAAGAGAATTTAAACATTGAACGATTAAAAGAAGAATATAAAAAAGTAAGTGCACTTTCTCCTGAAGAAGCAACGAAAGATTCTCCTCTTAAAGTAGGTCCTGATAAGGGTAATAAAACGCCTCAGGACTATTTTGACTTGAATCCAGGTTTAGCCGCAGCTAAAGCCCCGGATGAATCAGAAGTTAACGCGATAATAGGCTCCCTGGATAATCAGAATCGTTGGCTTTCAAGACATGAATGGATCAGCCATCCTTACACCATTTCTAAAACAGGAGAGGAATCAAATACAGCTGTTCTAAGCACGGAAGGTGGGGCTCAGATAAGAGATTCTTCTGACCAGCAATATATTTCCACAGAAGTATACATTAAAAATATGGATCTACTGATTAATTACATTATGAAGCAAAAAGCTAAATAAAAGAGTTTTATTGTTTTGATATTAGTATTTTAAAGATGTAGAGTAATTACTGATGATATATGCTATTAAGAAATTTTTAGTACACTCTTAATATTTATTGAATAATGAAAAATGTAATCAAGGTATTACTCATTTTAACGATTGCCTATTCCTTCTCTAGAAAAATAGATATGAAAAAAGTATCAATATATAATGTATATAAGCTAAGCAAGCCTATGAAAATTGACGGGATTTGGGACAAACCTCAGTGGAAAAATATTAAAGCTATTGACATCAACAATTATATGGGGGAAATACCTAAATATCGACCTACCGCACAGGCCAAAATGAAGTATGATAATGACAATCTATACATTATATTTCGGGTGCGGCGGGACTACTATGTTAGTTGTTTAACACAGACGCTCAATGGCCCTGTCTGGGAAGATGCTGCTGTTGAGTTCTTTTTTTCGCCAGATAGCAGTTTACCTCAAGATTATTTTAATATAGAAATTAATTGCGGTGGAACTCCATTGATGGGATATAATAGCAGTTCAAAGAGAAAATCTATATTACTTGATACAAATGATATAAGAAAGATAATAATTGCACATTCTTTACCTCATAAAATTGATTCGGAGATAGTTGGACCTTTAACATGGACAGTTGAATGTAAAATCCCTCTTAGTGTTTTAGAATGTTGTTCGGAAGTGACTCGGCCTAAATCTAACGTTGTTTGGAGAGCTAATTTTTATCAAATTGCCAGTAGTGGATCTAACCCCCATTATATTACGTGGTCTTTTGTGGATAATATAAAGCCTAATTTTCATTTACCTGAATTTTTTGGAAAATTGAGGTTTCAATAACTCTAAATAAAACAAATATTTAAGCAAAAAAGGGAAGCTACGGACTCATATTAATAATTTTTAAAAAAGAAACAATGCATCAAACAAGGATTACTTTTAATTTCGTTAAAGTAGTTTTATTATTAGCCTGCTGTCTGGTAGTAAAAAAATCTTCCTGCCAGATGACAACAGAAGGAACAGCATTGTATCTTCGCAAGTCACCAGTAACGTACCATATATCCTTTGATGGAAAGAAATTCCTTGATGACGACATCATTACACAATCAGGCAAGAAATCACTAGAAGAAAGACAGATTGATTTTCCCGAAGGTAGGTTTGGTAAAGGAATTCAAATGAATTTTCTTCGTCCTCCCCTTGATGAGACTAATATGTCAGGTATTGATCTTGATTGGGTTGTAGGAGTAATATTCAACACTGCTCCTGGAAATAAGATGGGCTTTAACGAGCCATTTATCTGGGGGAGCGGTAGGGTCAACGCAATGCTTGGAGCGGTTTCATTTTGGGCAAAGGGAGAACTACCTTTTGATAGTACTGTCCTATTTAAACAGACGACCATATCGTTTGGGCGCGAGGAAAGAGATATGATAGGAATTGAAGTAGATAAAGATCACAAGCTTTCTGCATATGTGCGAGATGCCCGATATGTTCGTCATGTGCTTAAGTCTGATGCTGTATGGGATAGCTCCAAATGGAATTTTATCGTTTTGAACTGGGACTGGGCAAATGGAATGGAGCTTTGGCTCAACGGAAAGAAGATTGCATCCTCTTGGGGGACAGATGGTTGGTTTGCAACCGCCCCTCCAGGGCTTTTTGCTTTAACTGCCCCAAAGATTATTTATGATGAATTTTATTTGATGGATCGACCTCTTTCTAAATCTGAGATTGAAAAATTGATGTCCTCAAATAAGCCTCCTCAAGAGGAGAATCCTATCTATGTACGTAAAAAGGATGATTTAGAACGATTGGAACATTCTGTGCGGTTGGAGCAGTATAGTGGCGCGGATAATAGTAAAAATCTGCCAGGGGTTTCTCCCAATGAGGAATTGTCATTTAAAGAAGTTTGGCCCAGTTCTGTATCAGATGGCCATGTTCCCGGATGGTATATGATAGATGGACGAAATGAAATGGCATGGCCACACCCTATCGCCTTTTTTACAATAATTCCAGGAGATGGTGCCTTTCATGCAGAAAAGGCAGATATTAAAATGCCGCCTGATTCAAGAGTGAATTACATTGGTCTGACTGGTAATTTGACTAACGTTAAAGTGCAGGAATGGAACCAGGATACGAAAGTACCGGTTGATTTATTTAGTGTACCCGCGGGTAATCAGTTTTTTTATGGTGCCACTATTCCAACTACTGTGCATCGCAATACGATGTTTAGAATTCCTTTTACTGAAAAATACGGTACTCCTCCTGGTTTTGAGGGCAATGCGCATCTACCTCTTTCAGGGGAAAAGCGTATTCAAAATATTGGATTTTATCATTTTAGTGTAGATTCTGCTCAAGGATACAAGCCACAAGGTGATAAACTTATACTCGTCCCTGACGCAGCGCTTAATTTGGATTATCGTACTCTATTTGCAATTAATGCAGTCACTTCCCGCGATGAACGCAAGATTGTTATGGCATTACCAAACACTCCAAAAGAGAAAGAGAAAACAATAGATATTGGGGCATTTAGCCGCCTGAATATTATGAGCGAGCCCTATAATCATGAGACGGGAATCTCAGGAGTAACGCTTTCTTTACCAATAAAAACATCGAACCCTGAAGAGACTCTTTTTATAAGAGTTCGTGATCCTGCGGTACCTTCCCGCTTGTGGAACCAGTTTGCAGTGAAACTCAAAGGATTCAACGGGAATTATAAAAGGCTCATACTTACCGTCAACTTCCAGGATATTGTGCTCACTGGAGGGGACCGGTTCTGGATAGACCTGGGAACAGTAGGTAAAACTGAGATTAAAACCGGCGACAATCAAAACCCTGCTGAGCTTTTCATTATACCAGTTGACAGCTACCGCGCTGTTGATACTTATGCTGCAAAAGAATTAATCCCGGCAATAGCACAGTTTGGAAAGAGTTACCAAAATATACCCTGGCTATTTACAGGTGAAATGGTCTCTATCGAGAAACCCTACTGTTATGGTGGATTTTTTGATATGATACTGCCTGCGCTAGCGGTTCACCGGGTAAAGTCAGATGATTTCGTTGCCAATTATCTTCTTTGGAGTGTGGATGGTCCTGGTGCTGAAATTAGAGGTGGTAGCGGCTTTAAAGCTGGTGTAAATCTAGGCTCCAATGCACCAGAGTTAGTCACATTGACCGATTCTTCTGGCGCACCTGACTGGGCAGTTTACATGAGAGATTATAACAAGAAACTATGGGCCATGGCTGACTGGTGGTCGACGCGTCAGAATCCTGATGGGCGGGTTGGCGGCGGTTGGACTGATGATGCCCTTTTTGGATTGACAGGGTTGGAGAGTTTAACATGTGATGGTAATCAAAAGTTACTGGATCTGACTAATGCCATTCATACTAAGTTTGAACTTACGGATATCTATAAAGACGGTTATTGCAATATAATCCCTGAGGATCGCCTGCATTCCAGCCAGTTCGTTAGTGAGCTTTATAACACAATTGTAAATAATATGGGGCAGGCATATTCTATGGAAAGCCAAATGAAAATTGCGTGGCACTTAGATAAGCCTGATGAAACACCGCTTAATTATGCAGATGGTATGGCCTTTAAATCATCTGCAAGTGCATTAAAGTGGTATTGGGGTAAAGACGTACCTGATAATGCATACATTTCTAGACCTCTTAAAGAGGTGGCTGATGACCTAAGACTTTACACATCAGTATTCAATAAATACTACTTTTATCGTATGACTGCAGCGAATGTTATGCACGATGATGATGTTCCGCATGGGAGTGCAAATATGTATTCTTACTTGTTAGGAGGGGCGCGAGGGAGTCGGTATGATGCTCATCTCAAACTTGCAGTTACGTGGCCTTCCGGCGGTGGACCTAATGTCGCTCGTGTTATTTTGCGTGCAGATGATAATTCTTTGGATGCAGTAGTATATTCTTTTGAAAGTAAGATGCGTAGCTTGAAAATGCGTCTTTGCCGTATAAATGATGGTCGTTACAAAATCGGACTTTATTCAGATCCAGAAGGTACTGGAAACGCAGGGACCCCGATTTGGACAATTCAAAAGGACTTATCCAGGTTCGATATAATTACCCTACCAATACCTCCCCGAAAGTCTTTAGTTTTAAAAGTTGAGCAGGTAAAAGAATATTCACACCTTTCTGAACTTCCTGATCTGGCAATTGATCCATGGGATGCAATCTGGAGTAATAATACTGTTACTGCAAATATTCATAATATCGGTAACAAAAATGGGAACGAGATAACTGTTGGATTATTTAAGGGAGAAAAACTTCTTCAGGAAAAAGTAATCTCCACTATAGACGCTCCGACCGATTTCATTCCCAAAAGTGCTCAGATTGTATTTTCTGACGTTCCCTTTTCATTGAATCTAAGGGTTATAATAGATCCTAACAATAAGATAAGAGAAATACTCAAAGATAATAACAGCGCAGTAGTAGTTTCATCCGGATCAAGTCATAAAGACCAGGTTTTATGGGATATCCATAGGAATGAGATAGATAAGGCCAGACTCGACCTCCACGATCAGATGTGGAATCAACTGGACGCAAGGCATTTTGGATATTTTAAAGAAGAGATTATGAATAAATAAGAATAGTAAAATGGTATGGAGAGGCAAATCTAAAATATGAGTGATCAATTAATTATTAATTTCAAAGATATTTTTAATGAAAATTTTTGTAGAAAAAGATAAAGATGAATTAGGAAAAGCTTCTGGTAAATTGGCAGCTAAATTTATCAAAAATGCAATTCTTAAAAATGGGGTGGCAAATATAATATTAGCCACAGGTAATAGTCAGAATGCTACCTTAAAGCAATTAGTAGAAGAAGATATTGACTGGGATAAAGTAGTTATGTTTCATCTTGATGAGTATGTTGGTTTACCTGAATCTCATTCAGCAAGTTTTCGGAAATACCTAAAGAGAAAGTTCTTAGAAGAAGTATCCACTCTAAAGGCTTCATACTTGATTAATGGTGAAATAGATCCCTTAATTGAATGTAAGCGTTTGAATAATATCATTGAAAATTATCCAATCGATGTAGCACTAGTGGGAATTGGAGAAAATGGCCATCTTGCTTTCAATGATCCTCCTGCAGATTTTGTTACGAAACAGCCTTATATTATAGTTAGCCTCAATGAGAAATGTAAACAACAGCAGGTTTCAGAAGGATGGTTCCAATCTATTGATAAGGTACCTGAACGGGCAATTAGTATGTCCATCAATCAAATATTAAAATCAGAGTATATAATTTGTTCAGTACCTGACAGTAGAAAGGCCACTGCTGTAAAAAATTGTGTAGAACATCCTGTAAGTAACTTGTTCTCGGCCAGTATTCTTCAGCTTCACCCAAATTGTAGTATTTTTTTAGATAAATTATCATCTGCTCTTTTACATATTAAAGATGATTAGTGTGACTATTCTATTAAATGACTGTTATCTATAAATAAACAAATACGAATATCTTTATGAATAATCAACATTTAAAAATTTGCAATGGTACCATTCTGACTCCATACAGGGTTATACACAACGGAACTGTTGTAGTAACAGGGGATAAGATAACAGAGGTGTGTGAAGGTGATGTGGAGGTGCCTGATGCTACTGTGATTGACGCAATGGGAAAGTATATCTCGCCCGGATTCATTGACATACATGTCCATGGTGGTGGTGGAAGTGATTTTATGGACGGCACGGTCGAAGCATTTTTAAAAATTGCAGAAACACATGCCCGCTATGGTACCACTTCTATGTTGCCGACAACATTAACTGCCGAAAAAGAGGATTTGCTCCAAACTTTAGAAATATATAAAGAAGCAAATAGTAAAAATTTTAACGGAGCTCAATTTCTTGGAATGCATCTGGAAGGCCCCTATTTTTCAGTAACGCAACGTGGAGCGCAGGATCCGCGCTATATCCGTAATCCGGATCCTAATGAGTATAAGGACATATTATCTCATTCACATGATATAAAGCGATGGAGCGCTGCCCCCGAACTAAAAGGGTCTATAGAATTTGCCCATTACTTAAAATCAAAAGGAATATTGGTGGCTCTTGCTCATACGGATGCCACTTATGACGAAGCTTTAATTGGATTTGAAAATGGGTACACTCTGGCTACTCATTTTTATTCCTGTATGGCTGGTGTAACCCGCAAGAATGCATTACGCTATGCAGGAACAATAGAGGCTGCCTACCTAATTGATGAGATGGATGTAGAGATTATTGCGGATGGGATACATCTTCCTCCACCATTATTGAAATTAATCGTAAAAATTAAAGGGACAGATCATATTGCCTTGATTACGGATTCAATGCGCGCGGCAGGAATGCCTCCTGGTGAAAGTATTCTTGGAAGCCTTCGTGATGGATTAAAGGTGATTGTGGAGGACGGAGTAGCCAAACTGCCGGATAGAAGTTCTTTTGCAGGAAGCGTTGCTACAACTGATAGGCTCGTGCGCAATATGGTTAATATGGCCGACGTGCCGTTAACTGATGCCGTTCGCATGATGACAAGAACCCCCGCAACTATTTTGGGAATTGAAAATCAAAAGGGATCATTGATCCCGGGAAAAGATGCTGATATTCTCATCTTTAATGATGACATTCAGGTTCAAATGACTATTGTAAATGGTAAAATAATTTACAGAAAGTAGAATGAGAGGTGAACTGAAAACAGGTATCAAAAACTTATAGGAATTTTATGATGCAAGGTGAAAAAAATATTGATGAGAATAATCTTTCGGAAAAGCTATATAATATTCCTTTTAAGACTGAGACCTTCAACGATATGCCGTTCCGTACATTAGGAAACTCTGGATTGAAAGTGCCAAATATAGGATTAGGAACATGGAAGATAGGATATCCAGAAACAGGTGATGGATCAAGAATAAATGAAAAAAATGCATTTGAAATTTTCGATAAAGCTATTGAATCAGGAGTTACTTTTTGGGATACAGCCAACCGTTATAACAACGCTTCCGGAAATTCAGAGAGAGTTATTGGCAAGTGGTTTCAGAATAATCCTGATCAAAGAAGAAATGTTATTCTGTCTTCTAAATTGGGAGGATGTATGGATGGATTGACACCGAATCATTGTGGTTTATCAAGAGCCAACATTATTGACTCTGTGCATGCAAGTTTGGCCAGGCTTCATGTTAGCCATATTGATATCTTATACTTCCATTTGTTTGATCCGTTTGTTCCTATAGAAGAAAGTTTAATGGCAATAGAAGACCTTATTAAGATGGACGTCATCCGTTATTTTGCGGTATCTAATTTCACGGTAGACCAGATTAAGTTATATAAGAAACTTGAAAAAAACTGCTCTGTACGTAGCAGGATAGTGGCTGTTCAAAATCAATTTGATGTTGTCGGCGGAGAGAGGACACCTTACAAAGGAGTGCTTGAATACGCCTTTGATGAGGGAATATCGTTTATTGCCTGGTCGCCTCTGGCTAAAGGCCTTTTGACTCAAAGATATTTAAACCAAAAAGCTATAGGCCCAGGCCACAGGTTGTTTGATGAAGGCAAAATCAAAAACGATTCAAATATTCCGGGTATAGAAAAAATACAAAGACTTGCTGGATTGTCCGCTGAATGGGGCATGAAGCTAAACGAATTGGCCATCAGTTATATGCTCACTTTACCAGGTATGGGCCCTGTAATTTCCTCCTCATCGAGTGTTAGTCAATTATTATCTAACGTAAGTGTAGGTAAGGTCATTTTAAACGACGAACAGAGGAAACGAATTAAAAAGATAATATCTGTATAAATAAATTTTCATTAATTAAATAAATATTATTATGAGAGAATTGACAAAGGATAAATTAAAAGTTAAGATATTTAATACCAGGTTAGAAATGGGGATCGGCGCTGCAAAGACTATAAGTGAAAAAATATCAGCCCTATTAGAAAACCAGGAGTATATTAATATCGTTTTTGCTGCGGCCCCTTCACAAAATGAATTCCTCGATTCATTTAGTAAGAGCAATGTAGCATGGAACCGCATAAATGCTTTCCATATGGATGAATATGTAGGCCTAGATGAAAAAGCTCCGCAGCTATTTGGCAATTACCTTAAAAATAGAATATTTGGTAAAGTTGATTTTAGGGAAGTCCATTATATAAATGGTAATACAGGCGATTCAGAACAAGAATGTAAGCGATACACTGAACTTATGGCACATTATCCCACAGACATTGTCATGCTGGGAATAGGTGAGAACACACACTTGGCATTTAATGATCCTCATGTGGCTAATTTTAATGATCCCAAGGTGGTGAAAGTAGTAAATTTAGATGAAAAGAACAGACATCAACAAGTTGATCCCAAAGATGATGTTTGTTTCAATACTATTGAGGAAGTGCCCACGCATGCGATTACACTAACGATTCCCACATTATTCAAATCAAAACATGCATATGCAATAGCACCTGGAAAGAATAAGGCTGATGCTATCTATCATACATTAAATAAACAGATTCAGGAGAAATATCCTTCAACGATCCTTAGGAAACATCCTGATGCGATTTTATATATTGATAAGGATAGTGGAGCTAAAGTATAACAGTAACATATTTATTTTTACAATGTAAATCTTAGGTAATCATATTAATATTTAATTAAAATTAAAGATAATGAAAAATGAAAAGCGGGAACAAAGGGGGTTATTTAGTTTTAAAATCTTACCAAAATCAATTAAGGAAAGAAAGTTGTTGATCATAAACATAGCTACCTCGTTACTGGTTTTGCTATGTATTTTTGCGATGTGTACCGATACTTTAGCTCAATCCTCAAGCGTGATTACTGGGGGAGTATTCATTCCTCGCAACGGTGCTTACGAAGGGAGGATAGGTTATTCACATGTTATTTTCGACCGATCCGAAGGAGGTGTGATGAGTGTAGTTTCGGGCAATTGGCCTAGTGTAAAAAGATTAGCAAAACTCGATATGGTATTTGATGTTAAAACTAATTCTAACAGAAGCGTAGTACTTCGTCAATCTTTTGATAAAACTCCTCAAATATTATTTTTAGAGGAAGGGAATGACCATATTGGATTACGTGTTCTTTTTAAGCTTTTTAGTAAAGATAATGTTTACTATGGCTATGGTATGACTGAAACATGGCTTTATCCGGATGGTGAATTATTTATAACCGCGGCAGCAAGGTTTGAAAATACCGAAGCTCAAGCTTTGGTGACTAAGGCTCAACTTGACATTGATCTTCCTACGTCTGCACGCAAATATTCCGAAGAAACGATCCAGAATATGGAATACTCTTCAACAGCTAAACGATACATATTACTAACGAAAAGTGATTCTATTTCCGGTATTCCTAGCCTGTCTTTGTACTGGCGAACCGGAATGATGGAACATGATACTTATATTCATCGAAGTTCTTTTGGATTAAAGGGTGCTCCTGCCTATTTTCGTTGGCCAGATTACCTTCGTCAGGCATTTACACAGCTTACTGAACCTCCTTATTCCCATAAGGAGGAAAAAGTTTCGTGGCCACCTGGAGGCGGAGTACATATTGACAAGATTATTTCAAATCATACGGGTTTACATCTCAACTGGCCAGTTAACTTAAAACATGCAGGTCAAAGATTCTCATTTAATACACTTTTTCGGCTTGCAATGAATCCAAGTAAAAATGCGGTTAAAGAATTTGTTGAAACCGAAAGGAAGCCTATAAAATTTATTATTCATGGAGGAGTTATTCACGGAAATATCAAGTCACCCGAAGATATGGGTTACAACGATCAGGAAGGGTGTTATGAAATTCGAAAAACGGATCAGAAACCGCTGACTATAATCTTGCCTGAGGGTATGGGGCAGACTATTCGTGTTAAGATAGTAGGATTAACTGGGCATGGGGCTGTTACAGCCGCAATTGATGGTAAGCCATTGGTACCGCAACTTTCTTCTGATGGTGGCATTGCTGATGACCCACTTGCGCCAATAGACGCACAACCAGAAGCACCAGCTGATGCCACCACGGTAACAATAAAACTGACTAATAAGCAACAAACATTGGTAGTTAACGAAGAAGATGGTATTCAATTAGTGTACCAAAGCCGAGACCATTCACGAAACATGTTAATTTATTCAACTAAATCTGGTCCGAGTTGGTCAAGCCTACATTTCTCCCTGATAGATGGGCACGCAACTAAAATACGCGCATACGGAAAAGAGAAGTGGGCATTTACCGATAATCTTCTTCACTGGTTCGCATGGATGGGGTATACGCCTCAACAGATGATAAATCAGTTAAGGGGCTTTGAAATAATCAAAAATGGGCCGGATAGTATTATTTTCAAATATATTAGTGATAATGCCAATGATGCGGTACAATCTGAATATACAGTTCGGATTAGTGCTGCTTCCCCAGCTATGGCAATTAATGTTCACGGGATATTTACTGTGTTAAAGCAGTGGCCTTATAATAGTGTACAGTTTTTTGATGGTTTCCCATTTCGAGGTGTTCGTCCTCAAGATTGGTGGTATGACAACGTATTACATATGTCTGCAGACGGAAGATGGCAAATATATAATACCAAAGATATGACGCAGCAAGGCAATCTAAATATCAACAGTGAAAATTTGACCGCTCCAACATTCATTTCTCTTTATCAATCGGATCGTGGCAATACGTTGATATTAGTAAAAGATCTTAAACCTAATGTGTTTAGTCAATATGCAATCTGTGGTAACTACATAGACTTGCATATGAATCCTTCACTTAATAGTAGCTTGCTAAATAAGGGGAGTCAACTAAGTGTAGATTATGAACTATCCATATGGGGTAATGAATTAGTGACACCTGAACAACTTATTCAAATTGGTAAAAATAGTATTAAAGCAGGTAATTTGATACTACCACCTTTAAATTGACATATTACTTTTAATTTTCTATATTTAAAATGGAGTAGATACATCATCATGAACATTATAGTTTTTAGATTTGGAGCGGATAAGTAATAATAT
This sequence comes from Hanamia sp., assembly GCA_036509585.1. Classification (GTDB taxonomy): domain Bacteria; phylum Bacteroidota; class Bacteroidia; order Chitinophagales; family Chitinophagaceae; genus Ginsengibacter. The sequence goes on from DATCFI010000248.1 coordinate 30,176, forward strand.
CTTACATAAGATAAAATAGAAACATGAAAAAGAACATTACAACGGTAAAGGGTAGTTCCTTAAGCACAAGGGATACCATTATTCCCATTGCAATTATAGGATTCTTATTCTTTATTTTTGGATTTATTTCCTGGTTAAACTCAATTTTAATACCCTATTTTAGGATTGCGTGTGAGCTCAATAATTTCGAGTCTTATCTGGTAACATTTGCTTTTTACATAAGCTATTTAGTGTTTTCGATACCTTCTTCTTATTTGTTGAATCGTGTAGGGTATAAGAAGGGTATAATGATTGGCTTCTGGGTTATGGCAGTAGGCGCTTTTATATTTGTTCCTGCTGCCCTGACAAGATCGTATCAGTTTTTTCTATTTGGTTTATTTACTATGGGTGCAGGCACAGCTCTCTTACAAACAGCTGCAAATCCTTATATTACCATATTGGGACCTAAAGAAAGGGCCCTACAGCGTATTAGTATCATGGGTATTATGAATAAATTGGCCGGTGTCTTTGCCCCCTTACTTTTTGCTGCTGTAGTATTGAGAGCTACTGATGCCGAGTTATTCAAACAAATACCTTTGATGAGTGAATCAGCAAGAAATGTGGCATTAGATGAATTGATCAGGCGAGTGATCCTCCCGTATATATGTATGGGGACGGTGCTTTTAGGGTTGAGCTTCTTGATCCGGTATTCTTCCTTGCCGGAAATAACTAATGAGGAAGATAATGAGGATGTAGTGTTGGCGGCTTCAGAAAAAAGACGCATATTTAAATATCCTCATCTTATACTAGGCGTAATAGCAATATTTTTGCATATAGGAGTTCAAGTCCTTTCTATTGACACTATTATCAGCTATGCCAACTCAATGAATATTGGCTTGCTTGAAGCGAAAGTTTTCCCTTCTTACACATTATTTACCATGGTAATTGGTTATATTATCGGTATTGTATGCATTCCCAGGTTTATCAGCCAGTTAAGGGGGTTACAAATTTCTGCTTTATTAGGCCTCTTACTAACATTTCTGATTATATATGCAGAGAAGCAAGTTACCTTTTTAGGACATACTGCAGACATTTCAATATGGATTATAGTACTTCTGGGGCTACCAAATTCTCTAATATGGGGAGGGATATGGCCCCTTGCATTAAATGGCTTAGGACGACTTACTAAACTTGGGGCTGCTCTCTTGATCATGGGATTAACTGCAAATGCGTTAATGCCTCTCCTGTATGGATATCTTGCAGATAGGTATAACCCTCATGATGCTTATTGGGTAATGTTTCCTTGTTTTTTATTTCTGGTGTATTATGCCTTCTATGGATACCGTGTAAAAAGATGGTCTTTTTCAAAGGATTAAGGATATACGCATTAAAATTAAAAAATTAAATTGAGAATATAATTATGAAGAAGAAATTAACCCTTTTTACGATGGCTATCTTACTGTTACTGCATATACCCATGGTGCACTGCTCGTAATGGCGAACCTGCTCACAACCACGCCTGATGGTGCTGCTCCAGATGAGACAAGTAAAGATGCCAATGGCTTTGTATCCGGTGAGGTATCATGAAAGAGATTTACTTTTACTACAAAGCCGGGCAGTATTTATCAGGTTGAGGGAATAGAAACTGATGCGCTGGCAGTAACATGGGGAAAGGATTGGTATTTTGCCGCTAAAGCAAAAACACTCCGTAAAAATGGTTCTATCCTCATTGAATCGGATGTGCCGCTGACATGCGAAATCACTTCTGCAGGCATAAAATACGATTCCAGTAAAAATGGACAACTGAGCATTGGAGTTGCCTCCCGACCCAAATCAGTTCAGTTGAATGGCGTTCCAATGAAAAATATCATTTATGACAGTGGAAGAAAGGCGGTTATTCTAAAGGTTGAGGCTGGGGAAGGAAGTATTATGATCAAATAGTAGGAAAATTGGTAAACCCTGATGCTGTGTGCTACTTTTGCTCTAAGGTCGATTTTGAGAAGAGGAAACAAAAGACGGATCATTGCAAATAAAGGATTGCCATCTCTGGAAACGCCTGGTGTTTCCCTGAACATGATATGGTAATTACAAATAAATAAAAGTAACTAATGGAAAATACAGATTCGCTAAAAGGCAAAGTCATTATTGTTACCGGTGGCACTGGAATTTTAGGCAACTCCTTTATAAATGGAATTACAGAAGCAGGAGGAATTGTTGGCATTTTAGGAAGAAACGCAGAAGTTGCCAATAAAAGGGTTGCAATTATTAATGACAGAGGAGGAAAGGCAATTGCTTTAAAAGCCGACGTATTAAACGAAGAGGAGCTTCATGCTGCAAAAAATAAAGTTCTGGATCAATTTGGCAAAATTGATGGGTTAGTCAACGCGGCTGGCGGAATCTTACCTGAAGGTATTTTGATGCCAGATCAGAACATTTTTAAAATGGACCTGTATGGCATGAAAAAATCAACGGATCTCAATCTTTGGGGAACTATTATTCCTACCCAGATTTTTGGGGAAGCAATAGCTCAAACGGCAGGAAAGGGAAGTATTGTAAATATCTCTTCGATGAACTCGAAGCGGGTTATTACAAGGGTTCTGGGGTATAACATGGGAAAGGCAGCAGTCGACTGTTATAATCAATGGTTTGCCGTAGAGTTGGCAAATCGTTATGGAGATAACATCCGGATGAATGCATTGGCTCCTGGGTTTTTTCTTACAGAACAAAATAAAAATCTTCTCATTAACGAGGACGGGAGTTATACCGAACGTGGAAAGTTAATTATCAAGCAAACCCCTTTTAAACGGTTTGGTAATCCTGATGAACTAAAGGGTGCTCTTGTCTGGCTGTTAGGAAATGAGTCACAATTTGTGACCGGAGCAATGATTTGTGTAGATGGAGGATTTTCTGTTTTTGGAGGAGTTTAAATGGATTCCATTCGTTAAATAGAAATAGAATTATGGCAAAAAAAGTTGTTACACTTGGAGAAATAATGCTTCGTTTATCTACTCCTGATTACAGAAGATTTGTTCAGGCAGATAGTTTTGATGTTACCTATGGCGGTGGCGAAGCGAATGTATCGGCAGCTCTTTGCAATTATGGTTTACAAGGTGTTTTCGTTTCAAAAGTTCCTGACAATGCTATCGGCCAATCTGCGATCAATCACCTTCGCCGCTATGGGGTAGATACGCAACATGTCGCAAGAGGCGGAAAAAGACTTGGCATTTATTTTTTGGAAACCGGCGCTTCCATGCGTGCGTCACAGGTAATTTATGATCGTGCTGATGCTGCCATAGCAGATGCAGAGATGAGTGATTTTGATTTTGATAAAATTTTTGAAGGTGCTTCCTGGTTTCATACAACAGGCATTACGCCCGCACTTAGTGATAAGGCTGCAGCGCTCACAGAAGCAGCATTGAAAGCGGCAAAAGCAAAAGGCATTACTACAAGTATTGACCTTAACTACCGCAAAAAATTATGGAGTAAAGAAAAAGCAAGGGAAGTAATGACAAAACTTTGTCGATATGTAGATGTGTGTATCGGCAATGAAGAAGATGCAGAAACTACTTTGGGATTTACCAGCAAAGGAACTGATGTTACCAAAGGCGAATTAAATCTTGAAGGTTATAAAGATGTGTTTCAGCAAATGAAAGAAAAATTTGGTTTCAAATATATCGCATCAACATTAAGAGAAAGCCACAGTGCTTCAGATAATGGATGGAGTGCATTGGTATATGATGGCAATGAATTTTATCATTCCAAACAATACGAAGTAAGAATTGTAGATCGCGTAGGAAGCGGTGATTCTTTTGCAAGTGGTTTTATTTATGGATTGGTATCAGGAATGAATATGAAGGATGCAGCAGAGTTTGGAGTTGCAGCTTCAGCCATGAAACATACAATTCCCGGCGATTTAAATCATGCAACTTTAAGTGAAGTACAGGTCTTAATGAAAGGAGATGCATCAGGAAGAGTTCAACGGTAGGTTTATTTTAATTTTTGGTTAAGAAAAAAATTAATTGAGATGATTATAGATGATTTATCAAATGCTGAAAAATATTTTTGCATTCATCCATTATTTTCAAAGGCATTTGAACACATCAGATTATTAGACCTGGATTCCATAGAGGTTGGTAAATATGAATTGGACGGAAATCAGCTTTTTTTTATGGTTTCTAATAAAATTGCATTAACAAAGGAGGAATCTATTGCCAATTTTGAATGCCACGACAAGCATATTGATATACAATTTTGCATAAAAGGAAAAGAGCAGATAGGCTGGAAGCCTCGGGATTCCTGTACTCAACAAAGAATCAATAGCAAGGAATTCCAGGATTTTATTTATTTCAATGATGTTCCGGATATGTATTTTCAAATAACAAATAACCAATTCGCCATTTTTTTTCCAGATGATGTTCATGCACCTATGATTGGTGAAGGAATGATTAAGAAGCTATTGATGAAGATAAAACTATAATTTAAAACAATATTCATTTGATATAATAAATTTATGAATAAGAAAGCGGATTTATTACGATTGATCCCTGAACAGGGAATATTGCCACTTTATTTTTATAAGGACACAGAAGTAAGTTTACAGGTTTTAAGAGCATTGTACAATTCAGGAATAAGAACGGTTGAATATACCAACCGTGGTGAAGCCGCCTTGCAGAATTTTAAAAAAATGCGTGAATTATGTGATACGGAATTAAAAGGCATGTATCTCGGAATCGGTACCATAAAAAATGGTGGGATTGCACAAACATTTATTGATGCCGGAACTGATTTCATTATTTGTCCGGGCCTTATTGAAGAAGTCGCGGAAGTTTCTGATAAAAATAATATGCTTTGGGTACCGGGTTGCATGACACCGACAGAAATTATTCGTGCAGAAACCTTGGGTGCAAAAATGATTAAGCTTTTTCCGGGAAATATTTTAGGGCCTGAATTCATGAGCGCTATTAAAGCCTTATTTCCTGATTTATTATTTATACCAACCGGTGGAGTATATCTGGATAAGGAAAACATTGCAGGATGGTTTAAGGCAGGCGTATGTGCCGTTGGTATGGGAAGTAAACTGATCAGTAAGCAATTGCTGGAAGAAAAAAATTATGCGAAAATTGAAGAATTCACCAAAGAGGTCTTGTGCATAGTGAAATCAGTACGATAAATAATATTTGTTTTTTTTTTGTCTTAAACCCAAATTACGCATTAGAAAACTGAAATGGGTAATCAAAGGCCTTAGAATAGTTCCAAAGCCCACTAAACCATTGCCTTCTTTTTTTGCTTAATGCTATTTTTAAAACCAGTTTTCCGTTTAATTTTTCAAAGTAGGCGCCTATTGCAAAAGTCCGATAACGTAATGTTGACAGTGTTTTTTGTGTTTTCTCCTGCAACACAAATGTTCTAAAAAGCGCCATCAGATTGTAAGCAATCATCGCAAAAGTCAAGGCAGCTTCGGTGGCATAAAAATCTTTGAGATTAAAACTATCAAAACCAAAATCGTATTTTAATTCTTTAATTCTGTTCTCTGCATCACCTCTTCCTCTGTACAATCTCCAAATCTCCGCAGGCGCAAATTTTAGATTGGTAACATAAGCTGAATAACGATAATTTCTATAAATTTCCTCCTCTGAAAACAGGCGTAACTGTTTGCCTGTAGACTGAGGCCTGTCTTTTATCCTCTGCCTTACTATAACAATTCTTCTTGGTTTATCCCAGGAAGCACTTTGATATTGTTGCTCGCAGATCTCAATGCCTGTATCTAATAATAGCCAGTTATTACTCCTGGCGATTAGCTTTTGGATGGGGCTTGAAAACTTTACTGCCACTACATAATCCATTCCTTTTTGTTCTATATAATCTAAAATATTTGACTGAAAGAAGCCGCTGTCTAACCTGAGTAAACTAACCGTTTTGTTTTTTAATTTATCCAGTGTGTCTTCTAAAAATCCAAGAAAATTATTTGCAGAAGACGTATCTCCACTTCGAAGCCACATATTGGCGACCAATTTTACATCTGCAATGAAAGCAATTAAAGGATGATGAGAAGGCCTTCCTCTTTTAGCCGGGTTATATCCTTTTTTAGCACCTTGCTGAACACCATAACGCGTCATTACTGATGAATCAATATCTAATGTGAAATTATCAAACTTGAAATTATCGAATATCCAGCAATAGAAATATTGGCTGATTTGATGATTTTTGGCTTGTGTGAATTTGCTGAAAAAACGCTTGTAGGTATCTTGCCCGGGGGTGTTTTTCCAATCAAATATTTTACCTAAAGCTCTATCATGCCGGGTAACTTCGGTATGCAAAAATCTATTAGCACCACACCAAATACTGGTAATAAAACTTTCAATAATGGTAGCGGTTTTATAACCCCGATTGGAACCTGACTGAGGCAAATCTTCATTTCGCTCAATCAATTCCCGAAATCCTATTTTCTGCAACATTTGCTTTAAAAAAACCATTCCTCCCCATGGAGTAATCTCTTTACTGGTATAGCTTATATCGAATTCCATGAGTGTTTTTTGCCTAACGCTACGCATTAGAAATTAAACAGCCAAATTAAAACATTTTATCTATTGCGTAATTTGGGTTAAAAAAGTAGCAGTTTATTGGATATCGAAATTGGTAAAACGCCAAATTTTAAAACCGTGAAAAATGTAAATTAAAATTTCGCCAAAAAAATCGCTATTATATGTATATGAAATAGACTATTTATCAATTTTCAAAACAAGGTATTAAAAATTAAAAATTATTTATTTCAAGTTCGCTGAAACTCTAACTAAAAAAAATAAAATTTAAACCAAACAAACATTGAATTATGGAACCATCAACGATTACTATTAAGGACACTAATGCAAATCCCGCGCCATTGGGATTACTTGCTTTTGGAATGACTACTGTTTTACTGGTCTCAAAACGCTAGCTTAAGCTATGCACTTTAGTGCAAGGCTTTAGCTTCTACAAATCTAACTAAATTTGTAGGATGGAAAATATACGTAAGGGTTCTCATAGTGTCCATCAATTGCATGTTCATCTGGTTTGGAGTACTAAGTTATAGATATGGGGTATTACAAGGAGAAATACAATTGCGATGTAGGGATTTAATACGCCAGGTATGTGATTCAATGGATGTACGCATTTTGAAAGGAGTTGTCAGCAAAGATCAAGTGCATCTTCATTTGAGCTATCCACCAAAAATATCTGTAAGTGATTTGGTGAGGCGTTTAAAGGGAAGAAGTGCCAGATTACTGTTGGATGAGTTTTCAGAATTGAAAAGGCGTTATTGGGGTCAGCATTTGTGGGGTATAGGTTACGGTGCCTGGAGTACCGGTAATATAACAGATGAGATGGTGCAGGATTATTTGAGTCACCATAAAGATGGCCCTAATAGTGATCAGAATTTTTATTCTTGAATAATTTTAATGAACTTTAAGTTTACAGTTTTCAATGCTGTTTACAGCAAGTTCAAATGACTTTCAGTCAACTGTTTTTAACCTATGGATTTTTAATCCATAGTATTTTAGTTAACCTACATAATGCAGGAATTTTCGAAATGAATGCAATGATCCTGGCAATGGGAATTTTTTATGGCGGCATTGCACAGGTTATTGCCGGTATTATAGAAGGTAAAAAAAATAATACTTTCGGGTTAACTGCTTTTATTTCTTATGGATCCTTTTGGCAAACATTGGCAGGGCTAATAGTAATGCCAAAACTTGGCTGGATTCCGGCTGCTTCAGAAAGCGCTATGGTGGCTTATCTGATAGTATGGGGAATATTTACCGGCTGTCTTTTTTTTGGAACACTCCGCATAAGCAGGGCATTACAATTTGTATTTGCTACATTAACTATTTTGTTTTTTTTGCTGGCGCTTGGCGATGCAACCGGTAATACGTCTTTAAAAATTTTTACCGGTTACGAAGGCATTCTTTTCGGCGCATCAGTAATTTATACAGGAGCAGGAATTTTATTGAACGAGATGTATGGAAAAAATATTTTGCCATTGGGATTGGTAATTAAAAATACTTAATAGGTATAATTTTTTGGGAAATCAACACACTAATTTTTACTTAAATACCATTATTTTTTTTGTCTGGCGGGTTTTGTGAGGTATGAAAATTAGCATTGAAAAGTAAAATTGATGAAAATGGATGGAGTTATAAAGTGTAACGGAACAAAGGTTGCGTAATGAATTTTTTTTGTTTTATTGAAAAAGATTTGAAAAGTGTAAGTTTTTAAATGCTTCCACTTTTTCTTCAAAATTCTCGGCTTGTTTGCGATGGTTATTAATTACCCCAAACGGCGTACATAAACTTTAGTCACTTATGGTCAGTCGCTCAAATACAAGGTTAGCTTTTTTGCCACTTCAATATTTTCCTTGGCCCTGTATTGAGCTAATTTTAAATTTCATCGGTGCTTTCTTTACCCATCCGATAAAAGCCTTTTCTGCCTGTTAAATAGTCACGAATGGGTATGCTGCTATAGTCCGTGATAGCAAATAACAAAAAGTAAAAAATTTAAATAACCAATTAAATAAATTGCCATGCAATATCCCTATCAAATAAAATCACTTGAAGATTACTATGAAATTTATAATATAAGTGTTGTTAAGCCTGAAGAATTCTGGGCTGAAATAGCTGAAAATTTTACCTGGAGGAAAAAATGGGATAAAGTGGTGGAATGGAATTTTGAAGAGCCTTCCATAAAATGGTTTCTTGGAGGGAAATTAAATATTACAGAAAATTGTTTGGACAGATGTGCAAAAATTCAACCCGATTTTCCTGCTCTTATTTGGGAGGCGAATGATCCCAATGAAAAGTCAAGAACTATTTCATACAAAGAACTTCTTGAAAAAATGATTGAGTTTGCTCAGATTCTTAAAGAAAATAATATAAAAAAAGGTGACAGGGTTTGTATCTATATGCCTATGGTTCCCGAGTTGGCGATTGCTATGCTTGCCTGTGCAAGAATAGACGCTATACACAATGTAGTGTTTGGAGGTTTTTCCGCAAAAAGCATTAAAGACCGGATTGCGGATTCGCAATGCAGCTTTGCCATTACAGCCGATGGTTCTTACCGGAGCAATAAAACTATACCCCTGAAAAATATTATGGATGAAGCGATTGCCAGCAACTCTCCTGTGAAAAAAGTAATTGTATTAAAGCGTACAGGCGATACCGTTAGCATGATGAGTGGAAGAGATGTATGTTGGCATGATGAAATTGAAAATATTAAAAAGAAAGATGTAAAAGTTGATCCCATTGAAGAAATGGATGCAGAAGATATGCTCTTCATTCTTTACACATCAGGCTCTACTGGCAAACCAAAAGGTGTGGTGCATACTATTGGTGGTTTTATGGTATATACCACCTACTCTTTTGTAAATGTGTTCCAATACACACCCGGAGATATTTTCTTTTGCACCGCGGATATTGGCTGGATAACAGGTCATAGTTATATTGTGTATGGCCCGTTATGTGCAGGCGCTACCTACCTTATGTTTGAAGGCACGCCCACCTATCCTGATGCAGGACGTTTTTGGGAAATTGTAGAAAAATATAAAGTAAATATTCTCTATACCGCACCCACAGCCATTCGCAGTCTGACGGCTTACGGTACAGACCCTATTAAAGACAAAGATTTGAGTTCATTAAAAGTACTTGGAACTGTGGGCGAACCTATAAATGTAGAAGCCTGGAATTGGTACAATGAAAATATTGGTAAGAAAAAATGCCCCATAGTAGATACCTGGTGGCAAATAGAAAACCGCAGGTATTTTGATATCTAACCTTGCAGGAGTTACCCCTCAAAAACCTTGTTATGCCACTTTGCCTTTGCCGGGTGTAGTACCTGTGATAGTTGACGAAAAAGGAAATGAATTGCATGGCAACAATGTATCAGGAAATCTTTGTATCAAATTTCCATGGCCATCTCTTTTGCGCACAACTTATAATGATCATGAACGTTGCCGTTTAAATTATTTTACAACTTACCCTGGTTTATATTTTACCGGAGATGGTTGTTTGCGTGATGAAAACGGGTTTTACAGAATTACAGGAAGAGTGGATGATGTATTGAATGTAAGCGGCCACCGCATAGGAACCGCTGAAGTGGAAAACGCTATTAACATTCAGGATAGTGTTATTGAAAGCGCTGTGGTAGGATTAAAAAACTTAAATATCCTATCATTACCATTGGTTCTATTATGGGTTTTGCCTCCTTATTAAATGATTCCGGAATTGTATTGACTATTGCCGGAGTGCTTGCCAATACTGGTTATCTATTTCCTTTTTTTGCGCCCATCTTGGGCTGGCTAGGAGTTTTTATTACAGGTTCAGATACATCCTCTAATGCATTGTTTGGGAATCTTCAGGCTGTTACGGCTCATACAATAGGTGTTAATCCAGTTGTAACTGTGGCTGCTAATGCTTCCGGAGGGGTTATTGGTAAAATGATCTCCCCTTCTTCTATCGCTGTTGCAGCTGCAGCCGGGGGCCTTGTTGGCAAGGAGTCCGACCTTTTCCGCTTCACTTTAAAACATAGCTTTATCCTGCTCATGGTAGTTTGTCTTTTGGTTTTAGGGCAGTCTTATTTATTCCCATCGATAATCCCAAAATACACTATGAATTCCATCACCACGAGTAGTGTAGAGCCTTTTTTAATGAGTGGAGTTATATATCTTTTCATCCTGGCTTTAGTGCTGAGTGTAATTGTTGTAACCATACGGTTCACTAAGAAGGTGAAGATGAGAGAATAAAACCTATTTATATTTAGATTTCAAATAGTATATTAAATAAAGCTAAATGCATATCCTGGTTGCTCCCAATGCCTTTAAAAACTCTCTCAGTGCACCTGAAGTGGCTGAAATGATACGTAAAGGCCTAATGCAAAGTAAACTGAAATGTACGATAGAATGCTTTCCCGTCGCGGATGGTGGAGATGGAACAGCTGCATTAATTACCGATAAATTAGGAGGGTTTCAGGAAGAAACATTGGTAACAAACCCTTTTGGGAAACTTATAAAAGCCACTTTTGGTGTTGTGCATTCAGGTAGGACTGCAGTAATCGAAATGGCAAATGCATCAGGTATTAGGCTACTGGATCCAAAATCATTGAATCCTTTAAGAGCTACATCTTTTGGGACCGGGCAACAGATTGGGAGTGCGCTTAAAAATGGAATTAAAAATATAATCATCACTATGGGAGGCTCTGCAACTGTTGACGGAGGAACGGGGATTCTAAAGGCACTTGGCGCCCGTTTTTTGGACGACAAAGGGAAGGTGCTTCCAACATCTTTAGAAAGCTATACCTCTTTAAGCTCGATTGATTTGACAGGACTTGATGAAAGAGCAAGCAACTGCCGCTTTACCGTATTATGTGACGTAGAAAATATGCTTTTGGGAAAGCAGGGTGCTGCAAATATCTTCGGGCCACAAAAAGGGGCTTCACCTGACAAGGTTAGAATACTTAATGCTGCGCTTACCAGGTTAACAGAGGTTGTTTTTAAACAAACTTCCAAAAACATAGCTAAAATAAAATATGGCGGAACTGCCGGAGGAGCTGCTGCAGGTTTGTATGCCATACTTGATGCTGAATTGGTTAACGGAATTGAATATTTTCTCAATGCGACCGATTTCGATGCAGCTTTGCAAAGAAGTAATCTCGTTATTACTGCCGAAGGAAGTATTGATGAACAAACTCTTAAAGGAAAGGGCCCATACGGAGTAGCCTTCCGTGCCAAAAAGAAAGGAATACCTGTAATTGGATTAGCGGGAAAAGTCCCATTGAATCAAAATTCCGGGCTGCAACAATACTTTGATGTGCTAATGGCAATAGGAAATAGGCCTTCAGACATGCCCACAGCTTTATCGGATACCTCAATAAATATTATCAGGACAGGAAGGCAAATTGGGAATTTACTGGCTATGAAAACTTAGAGATTATTCTGCAATCTTACCTATTTTTTGGATTATTTATTAGGGAAAGGATAACATTAGTTTTTGCTCAAATTGTATTATCATACCCTATTGAATCTTTTTATTTTTGGTACGAGAAAATTTTAGATTCTTCAAAATTCATAGAGCAAATTATGATAAAAAGAAAAATACATTCGGTCTGGTTTAAGAACACATCCTTCATTCAAAAAATAACACTTATCCTTTCTTTGTTGAAAGGAAGTTTTATGGTTTTCGCCCAACTGTCCATAAGGGAAGAAAGAAAAATTCAGGAAATCGGGTACTAAAGACAACTGTTCGCATATGATACCCAATTCAGCAGTTATATCGGTAATGCTGAATTAAGGATGCATCATCCTGTTTCTAGGGAAATAGTAATGACGAATGATGAGCCATGGGAAGGAAGTTATAGTAATTATAATAGAACATGTAAAGATGGAAATATTTACAAGAGGTATTACACGGGATGGAACAGCTTTAATCATAAATAAGAAGAGAGGAATAAATTAATAAAATGAATACAAATTATAAAACTACCATCCATGAACTATTTGATCTTAATGGGAAAGTTTTCCTGGTTGCAGGTGGTGCCCGGGACCTTGGTCGTGACATAGCTTCATCCCTGGCAGAAGCTGGTGCTGATGGTTTTATTACTTCGAGAAACCTTCTTTCTGCAAGTGGAACTGCGCTTGAGATTAGCCAATCAACCGGAAGAAAAGTAATTGGACTGGAATTGGATGCAACAAAGGAAGATGCCGTAAGAGATATTTTCAGTACTGTTTTAAAGAAAAAAAGCCACATTGATATTCTTGTCAATTGTGTAGGGGGTGGAAGTGTTTCAAAGGGTTCTACAATTTTTGAAGAGCGATCCCTTTCATCGTGGGAATTATTACACCAGACCAACCTCACTTCCACCTTTTTACTTTGTAAGCATATTGTGCCCATAATGAAAAGGCAAAGGAGTGGATCAATTGTAAATATTGCTAGCATTGCGGGAATAATTGGAAGGGACAGGCGGGTTTATCCCCCCGAAATGCCATCACAATCTATTGATTATGCTTCGGCGAAAGCAGGAATTATCGGGTTAACCAGAGACCTCGCTTCCTATTTGGGGCCGGATGGAATTCGTGTTAATGCGATATCACCTGGTGGCTTTGAGCGTGGCCAGCCTGAATCATTTATAAAAGCATATTCTGCCAAAACACCATTGCGGAGAATGGGAAGGGATGGTTTGGATATAAAGGGGGCTGCATTGTTTTTATGCAGTGATGCATCGGCTTATGTGACTGGGCATAACCTGGTAGTTGACGGTGGATTTACAATATGTCAATAAATATTTTCGAAGTGGGTTATCTTAAATTTTAAACTATATGGGAAATAAAGTAACTGTACTGGTTGTAGGCCTTGGGTCTATTGGACAGCGTCATGCCCGGCTTTTATCTGAACGCCCGGATGTGGAATTACATATCTGCGATAGAGTAGAAGATTATCGTGCTCAAACAATAGCCTCAATACCCGGAATAAAAATAACCGAATACGCTGATTTTACAATAGCCTTAAAAAAGAAACATCCGGATATCGTTTTTATTTGTGTTCCTAACCAATTTCATGTTTCGGTAGGATTAGAAGCAATAAAAAATGGAGTGGACATATTTGTGGAAAAGCCAATTTCAGATTCTATTGAATCAGCCCGTAAACTGGTAGATGCAGCTGCATCTGGAAAGAGGTTTTTGCATGTGGGGTATATGTTGCGCCTTGATGAAGGATTGTGTAAAATGAAAGAACTTGTGGAGAAGGGCAGCCTTGGGAAATTAGTTGGGGGGCGTGCCATGATAGGTACTTATATTACCCTTCTTAATGCCAAAAACCAGGATAGGATAAAATATCCTAATAGCCTTATCTTGGATTACACTCATGAGATAGATTTTATCCGTTGGTTCTTTGGAGATGTCGCTGATATAAAAGCGATGGGCGCACAGTTAGGGGATCTCGATATGAGGCCTCAACCCAATATTTTTCAAATGATCCTGAAAATGAAAAGCGGTGCCTTGGTACAGGTACACATGGATTATATTCAATTTCCAGAGAGACGTATTTTTGAGGTTTATGGAGACCGTGGTACCCTGAGCTACGATTTCAAGACAGGCGAGATCAGGTATTTCACTTTTCAAAAGGAACATCATTGGGAATCTATGAATGTATTACCATTAACCGATCGTTGGGATGGCCTTTTTCGTGCGGAGCATGAAATGATTTTCAGAAGAAGAAATAACGGATTAGCTCCAATAGTGTCAGGCCAGGATGGTTTGCGTGCCCTTGAAATCGCTGAAATGGCTATTGCTGCTATGTCTTAAAGCATTTTTCAACAATATATTCTGTGAATAGATAGCATTATGGTTTGTATTATTAGTATTATTATTCGGTGATAAAGGTTTTATTTTCGAATGTTAAGTAAATGTTTGTTTTCAAATTTATTTAAATGAATTTTACTATAAAAAAGAAAGTATTATTCTGGTACTTGATGATATCTGGATAAGAAATAAAATTCAATTCTTTTTTGTATATCCCATATACAAATGTTATTGTTTTTTATAAAGTTTAAAATGTCATTTTTATGGATACACGCAGAGAGTTTTTAAAAAAAGCCATGCTGTTATCTGGCGCTTCCAGTGTTGCCAATGTAATACCTTCCTCTATTCAAAAAGCTCTTGCTATTAATCCTCAGGCAGGAAGTACTTATTTAGATGCAGAACATGTAGTAATCCTAATGCAGGAAAATAGTCCTTTGATCATTGTTTTGGTACGTTACGCGGTATACGTGGTTTTAATGATCCAAGGGCAATTACACTGCCCGACAAAAACTTAGGGTGGCTTCAGACTAATAACCTGAGTTCGGGATAAGAAAACAGGAAAAAATAATGATAGAAAAGAAGGAAAGTGGAATGGTTATTGCTTTATAAATAGTTGATAACCAATTTATTAATGCAATTATGGCCACTCCACCTTTCTCCGACAAAGTTGCGGAAATATTTGTAAAAGTTGATGATTTTTGTAATCATTTTGAAGATGAATTTAAAAAACACAATTTACCACCTGCCATTGGCACCAAAACAAGCAATAGAAAAACTACTTTATCCGGCTCGGAAGTAATCACAATTTTGATTGCTTTTCATGGCGGCCAGTTTAGAAATTTCAAACATTTTTACTGCAGCTTTGCTTGCCATCATTTGAGAGATTGCTTTGCTGATGTTGTTTCTTATAATCGTTTTATAGAACTGAGCCATCGATGTGCAGTACCTTTTATGTTGTTTTTACATTACTGCTGCAGAGGCGAATGTACCGGTATCAGTTTCATTGATTCTACTGTTTTAAGAGTATGCCACAACAAAAGAATTAAGCGAAATAAAGTA
>DATCFI010000249.1:0-4473 GCA_036509585.1 Hanamia sp.
AATTTTTATTGCACCAAACGGTATTTATGTTTTTAACAACGAATCGCTCAGGGATAAAATTAAAGATGCGATTGCATTTGAATTGAGCGCAAGGGGCTATTTAAAAAATGAAAGCAATCCGGATATGTTCATCATTTTTAGAGTAACCGAACATGCTGGAACGCTGGAAATGAAGAATGGTTACCAAACTTTTTGGGATGAAGATGCAAGTGTGGCTGATAATAGTATGCATCGTACAAAGATTGACGCAGGCACCTTATTAATTGACTTTATAGATGCAAAGTCAGATAAAGTAGCATGGCAGGGCTTTGCTTCGGGAATTTTAAAACCCGACATGATCAATGATAATATGAAAGTAAGAGAAGCGGTTAATTCAATCTTTCAAAAGTTTCCTTTTAAAGCAAAGAAATAGTTTTTGACTTGAGAATGTAATCAATGCGGTGTGTACCTTATCACGTCGCACTGATTTCCCCCTAATTTCACCTTCGAAAACCAATCAATCGACTCAACAGATTTTCGATTAAGACATGTTCAATTTTACATTTCCAATATTCGATGTTTTACTCAAGAAGACATTCTTAGTAATAGTCAAGTGAGAAACCAGGGAATTACTCAAACATCTTTCATCAAAAATCGTATTGTTTCTTTGCTTTTTTGTTCCAGGACAATTTCTTTGTGATCGGTAAGCATAGTGATATATTCAGGTGTGTAATGCCTGATGGTAAGAAGTGTAAGATTCTTTTCTATCTGTACTTCAAAAATGTCAGCAGCACGTGCGGCCAATCGTTCAGTCTTTTCGGGAATATCATCAACACAAAGCATCAGGCTAATAGCAGCATTTTGCGAAAGGTTGGCTTTTATCCTTAGCTCGTCTAGAATTTCATTTAAATATTGAGTCGGCTTTCCTTCTGCAAAAGAGAAATCATTTGTCTGCAAACTGAATAAAACCTGGTTTTGTTTATAAACAATTACAGGCGGCAAAGCATGTGGTTTTTTCTTGGTAATAACGGTACCGGGTAAACGCATATCTATAAACGACTTTACATACAACGGAATATTTTTATTCTGCAATGGTTTTATCGTTTTAGGATGAATGACCTTTGCACCGTAATAAGCCATTTCTATCATTTCTTTATAGCTGATTTCTTCAATGGAAACGGCGTCTTTAAAATCTTTTGGATCAGCATTCATTATCCCGTCTACATCCTTCCAGATGGTAAGGCTTTCCGCATCAAGCAATTCGGCGAAGATGCCAGCAGTGTAGTCACTGCCCTCGCGCCCGAGCGTAGTACTTTCATTTTCGTCGGTACTACCAATGAAGCCTTGTGTGATCACCAGATTAGATTTATCAAATAGTGGAAGTAGTTTTTCGGCCATATTTTTCCTCGATACTTCCCAATCTACTTTTGCGTCGCGGAAGGTATCATCGGTTCTCAGAATATCCCTCACGTCAATCCATTGATTATGGATCTTTTTTTCATTTAGAAAATAGGATAGCAGTGTCGATGAAAGCAATTCGCCGGAACAAACAATCTGGTCGTAATAATAATTATAATCTTTTACGGGCTTGTCGTGCAGAAGCCATTCTACCTCCGTAAAAAAATCATTCACTGAATTAGTTGCTTTCTCCCATTGCAACGTGATAAGATATTTTAGGAGATTCAGATGAGCCTTTTTTATTTTTTCAAATAACCGCAAAGCGTCTTCCTTTCTTCCTTCAAAAAAGGCTTCAGACACACTTTCCAGCGCATTGGTCATTTTCCCCATTGCGGATATTACAATTAATATTTTCTCATCTTTGAAATTTTCAAGGATGTGCGCTACATTTTGAATAGCGTCATAATCCTTAATAGATGCCCCTCCGAATTTAAATACCTTCATGGTAGATAGATTTAACCGTTGATTTTAAAGTTTACAAAATGATTAGAAAGAATTGCAAGATAACCGAATAACGGTGGCGTTTTGAATGAAAGAAATTACGTGACGCGTCAATGGAAAAGTTATTCTAATATCCATTTAGCTTTATCTTCTACCGGTTGTCTTTTCGAAGCCGTTTCAGGAATACTTGCCGGATAGCCGATGAAAAAGAATCCGATTAATTTATCTTCAGGCTCGAGGTCAAAATAAGGCTTCGCTTCTTCAAGATAAGTAATGCCACCTGTTGAGAGATAACCTCCGAGGCCGTAAGCGTTCACAGAGAGATAAATATTTTCAACAGCACAACCTATAGCAATGATCTCTTCTATTTCCGGCACTACATGTTCTTTACTTCTTTTCATGCCGATGGCAATTACATGCGACGACATCAACGGATAATTGGTGAGGTTGAGCAACTTCGTTTCTTTAAATTTATCACCTGCGTATCGGGTATAAATCTCAGCCTGCATTTGCGAAAATCTTTGCAAACCTTCGCCTGTAAATACCGTGAAGCGCCACGGCTCAGTCTTCTTGTGATTGGGCGCTCGGTTCGCGTTTTCCAATATCTGCCGGACTGTTTCATCGGGAATATGCTTCCCTCTTTCAAACTGGTAGGGGAAAGTACTTCGCCTGCTTTGTATGATTTCATTAAATAACTCGGATCTTTTTATATGTTGCATTGTCAGGTTAGTTTATCATGAGGGACAAATGTACAAAATTGCTTTTTTAGTGTTTGGCGCAATGTTGACAACAAATAGTCAGGAGGGAAAATAAAAAAGAGGGGAATTTGTTTCTTTACCGGATGAGGGTTTTATTCAATAGACATTTGTTTATTGAACACTGACAAAATAATAACTGCGTCTCTCCACGTACAGCGCCGCTTAGTTGCCCTTTTTATCCTGGCTCATTTTCCTTCGTAAGTCGATGTCATAAGAAAATTCTTGCTCTGCAGGTACGGCCTTTCTAAGACTTGTTTCAACGTTTTTTCCTTCTTTTGACCATAAAGGCGGATAAATATTAAACACTTCGTCTGCTTTTAAATTTTGGATATCTTTTTCCCATGTTGACCATCTGATTCCGGCATAAAATTTTTTCAGATTGCCCATGAAGCAAAACCAAATGAAATCTTCATAGGTCATTTTGAGAGGTTTCCATTTTAATTCGTCTGGCGACAGATAGTAAATTCTGTTTATGTCACTCCCCAAATTTCCATAGTTGATTGCAAAATATCCACCAGCCGCATCGTCGGCCACCAAAATGAATGCAGGCGGATCACCAAATTCTTTAAATGCTTTTCCTTTATTCCAATCGGGAAGCGTCCTCTGCATTTTAGCGCTACCTGAACCTAAGATTCTAATCCAGCCGCTATCGACTAATATACCTCCGGTGCAATAAACGATCGCGCCCATGATAGACCTCGTTGTCATCTGTGTTTTGTAGAGCGACTCTTTTGCTTTTGATGGATCAACAGGAAGAATTTCCACGTTATTTTTCGCAGAATCAATCCATTGCTTAAGCACCCTCCAGCCCGGTTGTGTGCTGTCGATTAATTGGTCAACAGGACGCATTTTGTATTGCGCAAAAACTGTCAAGAATGAAATTGTGAGAAAAAGAGCTAATAAAAATTTTCGCATGTTTTGTAAAAATAAAGATTTGCAGGCATGTTGTTGGTAGTTGCGTTTCTTTTGTTGGCCAGGCATGCGATTGTGGCATTCATTGTCAAACCTCAATTGGGAATTTAGAATATAGTAAAGCAATAAATTTCCACATTTTTTAATTGATAGCCTAAGTCAATGGAAAATAAAATTGGGAAATAAAAATAAAAATCTCCATAAAAGTCGTTTTACTGTAAAACCTTGGTGGTAGCGGCTTTTATAAATTCTCCTCAATCGTTCTAAAAGTCAAATTTATTCTTGGTTTCATCTTTGATTTTGTTGGAGGCAAACGATGCAGCCAGTTTTGCTGCGTAGTATCTTTCATCATCAATAAACTTCCATGTTCCAAAATCAATGAAACGGTTCCTTTGGTTTGTTTGTGCTTAAAAGAAAATTTTCTTTCCGCACCAAAGCTTAAAGAAGCAATCGCGCCATTCTTTTTCAAATCTGTTTCTCCGTCGCTGTGCCACGCCATGCCTTCTTCACCAGTGTGATACAGATTTAGTAAACAGGAATTAAAAGTCTCGCTTGTTTTTTGTTCGATTAAGATTTTTAATTCCAATAATTCTTTTGTCCATGGCAACGCTGATTTGGTTGTTTTGGAATAAGTATATTCAAATGGTTTTTCTCCATACCAGGCCACCTTTCGCTTGGTGATAATTTTATTTCCGAAGATGATGGCTTCATCATTTTTCCATTCAATACCCGTTAGCAATTTTTCAAAATAATTATCCGCTTCTTTTTTATCCAACAGTTTGCCATATAGGTATATACGTTTAGGCCACCCAATAATTAAAAAAGAGCTATTTTAGCTCGATGGATAAAAAGTTTAAATTTGTAGGAGTGAACTCAATCAAATTTAATCGGCAATTTAAAGACGAGGCAAGTTGTTTTGAATATT
>DATCFI010000250.1:0-10659 GCA_036509585.1 Hanamia sp.
TATAAACCGAGGATGATCAAGTTTAGTTCAATTATGTGTAAGAATCTTCTTATGCTGAATGAGAAAAGCCGTGTGAGGTGAGAATCTCAAGCACGGTTTTGTGAGAGGCTTGGGCTGAAATGCCCTTGCCTACTCGACAAAATCTTTGTTGAGCTGTGAATCAAAATCTCAACTATTTGTTCGTTTACTGTACTTTTGTTCCGGCTGAAAATTCATTGAATGCCCTGCCATCCAATGCGTAAAACCTTACCAGTAATTTTCACGACCAATACAATGTTTGACAGACTTAAAATATACTGCAAGACAAAAGTTCCTTTGACTGACGAAGAACTTAAACTTATTGACAGATATTTTGAAGTTAAAGAATTAAAGAAAAAGGACTTACTACTGCAGGACGGAAAAGTTTGCGATTTCATTGGCTTTATTGCAGACGGCACAGTAAGGCACTTTCATATTAAAGATGGCGTAGAAAAAACTTGTGACATATCTTTTGAAAACTCCTGGGTAACTGACTTTCAAAGTTTCACTCATAACACCTCTTGCATAATGAACTTGCAAGCTATGGCAGACACGACTGTGTTTGTTGTCAGGAAAGACCATCTGTATAAACTATATACCGAATGCAATAAATACGAAACTTTTGGGAGGCTTATGGCAGAACAAGTAGCCCAGAGAGCTACAGAAATTGCAATGTCGCTTTCGTCAGACAAACTAGAAGAACGGTTTCAGAATTTAATAAAGAAGCAACCCGACCTTTTTCAAAGAGTTCCTCAAAAATATATAGCAAATTTTTTAGGCGTAAGCCCGGAAAGTTTGAGCCGAATTAGAAACCGAATTTTTAAGAAATCAAAGTCTTAACTTAAGTCATCGTTTACAGAGCATTGAAGTTAGAATTTTGCCTCATCAATTAAACAAATAATAAATGAGACAAGTATTCATCACTTCAATTATGTTAGCAATGACACCAATTAACAGCGTAACTGCACAAACACAAAACCTAGACTTTTCAAAAGTAAAAGCCTATGAACATCAATTAGACGATGTAATGGAATTAATAGACACAACTGAATTGAAAAACAAACTCAAAGAGGTTGAAGAGAGTTACAAACAAAATCCGAATGAACTTAATAAAGCCCGACTTGGTATTATTTTCCACGAGACAGCTTTAAATCTTTCTTTCTTTTCTAAAACAGAATTTAAGGGCTATGCAAAAAAGAGCTTTGACACATTAAGCGAACTTTTTAATTCCCCTGTTACCTCAAAAGAATTATTGCCGTTCATTGCATCCTACAGAGCATCTGCCTTATCATTAGTTGGTGCAGAAACAAAGAAACTGAAATTGTTATCTGAGGCGTTTAACTTATTTAAAGACGCAGTTAAAAATTATGCAACTGTTTCGTATTTGCCAGAATTTTTAAGGGGCAGTATTGCGGAAAATTTGCTTTGGTTTCTCTTCACAAAAAGAAAGTTTGCAAAGCAAGATTTTCAATCCATCATTGGCAAGCAAAATAAAAATAGTGAATATGCTAATTGGAAAGTAATGAGTTTTACTTATTGGGCTTGTGCAAAACAAAGACAAAGTAAAAAATATAGAACTCAATCATTGGCATACCTTGACAAAGCAATTTCATTAGACCAAAATTATAAAGCAGGTAGAGCAAAAGCCGAGGAACTAAAAACTGCAATGACGAAATAAAACTACCGCTAACATTCGCATCCTATATCAGGGCTGACCTGCATTTAATCAACTTCTTATTCGCTATTGGGCTCCGGTTCCGGATGAAAATTCTTTGATGAGCAAAATGAATCATAATCTCAACTATTTGCCTGCCTGCCGGTAGGTTTGTTCGTTTACTGTACTTTTGTTCTGGCTAAAAATTCATTGATTTCCCTGCCATCGACAATTCGTAGACGTAAGCAGCCATTATCAAATTTTACAGTTGACAAAATATTCGTAATTTAGACATTGAAACAAAATGTAGAGCCATGGACGGACAAGTAATAAATATTGACAAAGAAATCTTAGGAGGGACGCCTGTGTTTTATGGCACAAGAGTTCCTATAAAGAATCTCTTTGACTATTTGGAAACGGGCGACTCTATTGAAACATTTCTTGAAGATTTTGAGGGCGTAACCAAAACCCAAGTTTTACGGCTTCTTGAAATGTCTCAAAAACTCATTGAAACCTCAACAAATATACTCAATGAAAATTTTGCTTGACGAATGTGTTACAAAACGCCTGAAAAAGCATTTAGAAGAATTTGAAGTTTTTACCGCCAGAGAGTTAGAATTAGGCGGAGTCAAAAATGGGAAATTAATGGCTTATTGCACCGAAAATAATTTTGACATCTTATTTACTATTGACAAAAATTTAATGTTTCAACAGAATCTCGAAAAATATCCAGTCACAATTGTTGTTTTAAATTGTTTCACCAGTAAAGTTGAAGAACTTGTAACGTTTCTTCCTTCATTTAAATCGCAAATAAAAGAGTTAGAAAAACACAAAGCCTATATCATCGACAAATAGGGCAAACGCACAACATGCCCAATAGCAGGACGTGCATTTAATAAACTATTGTTCGCTATCTGGCTGTAGTCCGGGCTGAAAATTCTTTATTGAGCTATGAATCAAAATCTCAACTATTTGTTCGTTTACTGTACTTTTGTTCCGGCTGAAAATTCATTGAATGCCCAGCCAATCGCCAATGCGTAAAACGTAGGCAGCAATTTGGCAGCAACATCATTATGACTGACAGACCAATAAATGAAAAAACAGCTTTGAGAAGAAAGGCTGATGAAATCAAAGGTTATCGCTGTAAGTATTTAATTGCAGTTTTAGAAGAGCCAAATGACCCCAAAAATATTGGAACGGTAATCCGAAATATTAACGCATTAGGAGTTGAGAAACTCTATATAGTTGACAGCCGTAACCTTATTTCAAACAATTGGCAAGAAATGAGGGAAACAAAATCACTTTTAAAATCTTCAGTTTCTGCCGTAAAATGGAGTTTTGTGAAAAAATTTAAAAGCACTGAAGAATGTTTGGAACATTTAGAAAAAAATAGATTTACTTCAGTTGTTACATCACCTCATATAAAAGGAAGAAAGAACGTCATACTTCACAAAGGGAACTATACACAAAAAAGACTTGCAGTTTGGTTCGGAAATGAATCAATTGGAATAAGTAATTTGGCAGTGCAGAGGAGTGAGGCTTGTATTAATATTGAAATGTTTGGAATAATTGAAAGCCTGAACTTGGCAACTTCTGCCGGAATAATACTCTATGAGATTACCACTCAACGAAGAGAATTTCAGAAAAAAAATAAGCGTGGTTTAAAGAATGACGCGCCGATAGTGAAGGAATAAAATAAACTGCTGCCTACATCGCATCGATAGCTGGGGCAGACGTGCATTTCATCAACTTTTGTTCGCTATTGGGCTGCAGTTACAAGCTGAAAATTCTCTAATGAGCTATGAATCTTAATCTCAATTATTTGCCTGCCTGCCGGTAGGTTGGTTAGTTTACTGCACTTTTGTTCCGGCTAAAAATTCATTGAATCCCAGCCAATGCGCAAATGTTGTGCGTCATTTTAGATATCCTTAAATTCTCAGGCCTCTATTTTTTTACCATTTGTTAAGCAGCCTTACCTTTTCTATTTGGACATTTGCATCAACAAATATTCAAAAATATGAAAAGTAGTAAAAAAGTATTGCTTACAGGCATAACTGGTTTTGTAGGGTCACACACAGCTATTCAGCTTTTAGAAAAAGGTTACCACGTAACCGGGACATTGAGAGATATGAAAAGGGCTGCTTCTATAAAAAGTATTATTGCACAGCATACATCAGCCATTGACAATTTAAGTTTTGCCGAAGCAGACCTTCAGGATATAGAAATATGGAAAGAGTTAATGGTAGGTGTAGAATACGTTCAACATATCGCCTCGCCATTCCCTAAAATAATACCAAATGACGAAAATGAATTAATAATACCAGCAAGAAATGGCAATATGAACATACTTTCTGCAGCAGCGGCCTGCAAGGTTAAAAGAGTAGTCATTACAAGTGCAGGTGCTGCGATTACTTATGGTCAATCGCCTGGGAGAAGAAATAGAATGTATGATGAAAGGGATTGGAGCGATGAGAACCGTAAAGACGATATGTCACCTTACTTTAAAAGCAAAACCATTGCCGAAAAAGTAGCGTGGGACTTTATAAAAAAAGATAATTCAGGACTGGAATTATCTGTTGTTTGTCCGGGTCTTATTCTTGGTCCATTGCTGGAAAAAGATTTTAATGCTTCTACTAATGTCATTATTAAAATGATGGATGGCAGCCTGCCTGCATTCCCAAAATTGGGCTTCGAAATAGTAGATGTAAGGTCTATTGCATCGCTGTTAATTCTTGCTATGGAGCAACCACAGGCAGCTGGCCAAAGATACATTGGCACGGCTGGCTATCTTGACTTTAGCAACATTGCAGGGATCTTAAAAAATGCTTATCCGGAAATAAAAATACCTTTCCGAAAATTACCAAATTGGTTGGTACGGATCTTTTCAAAGTTTGACGCCACCTTAAAGCCAGTGCTACTAGACCTTGGCGTTGTAAGAAAAATGAACAACTCAAAAACAATTAGAGATTTAGGATGGAAGCCAATCAAAGCCGAAGAAGCTGTTTTATCTTGTGCTGCAAGCATACTTCAATTAGGAATCGTAAAACGGGAATAATGGAAAAATTAAAGGCAGCTCTTGGTTTTGGTGGCATTCTTACAAAAGAAAATATCGAAGATATTATTTTTCATTTTGAAGAAAAAGAATTGCAGGCAGGAATGGATTTTTTAAAAATGGGGAAAGTGTCAAACGAGATAGGTTTTGTTGACAGCGGTGTTGTACGAACTTATTCTGTAAATGAAAAAGGCGAGGAAGGGACAAGGTATTTTTTTCGTGAAAATCAATTTATTGTAGACTTAGAAAGTTATTATAGTCGTAACCCAAGTACGTACCCATTACAAGCAGTAATTAATAGCCGAATACTTTTTGTAAAACGGCAAGACTGGGAGAAGCTAACTGAAAAAATTCCTCAATTATATATTCTTACAAAGAGTTTGTCTGAAGCATTGCTTCTCAATAAATTAAAAGATAATGATTTTCTTAACTTTGGAACAGCCACAGAAAAATATAGAGAGTTCGTAAAAAGATATCCAGACCTTGCGTTGTATGTACCTCAACAATACATTGCCTCTTATCTAAAAATAACACCTC
Organism: Hanamia sp.; assembly: GCA_036509585.1. Taxonomy (GTDB): domain Bacteria; phylum Bacteroidota; class Bacteroidia; order Chitinophagales; family Chitinophagaceae; genus Ginsengibacter. The sequence goes on from DATCFI010000250.1 coordinate 5,262, forward strand.
AGTCTTTAAGCAGAATACGAAAAGCAATAACATCTTAAAGAAGAATAACGAACGCCCGTCCAGGTAGATATGCAGCATGGGAAAAGGAGCGTTGGCGTATCTGTGCCAAAATGTAAGTGTCAAAATTTTTTAAGTCCAATATTTTTTCCGCCGTTATTGGTATTATCCACCAACAACAAATCCAAGTCTAATTAGTGCAGGTAAAAACACCTGCATTGGCGAGATTCAAACTTGCGCGAGTTATGCAAAGCCTGTCTCCAAAAACTATTTTTTTCGATTCTATATTTTGCTCGCAACTTTATTAAATTTGTAGTGAACATTAAAATAATAATATTATGGATAGTTGGAAAATGGTATTTAGTTCTACTGATCTATTTGAAGTAAATTTAGCAAAGAACTATTTAGAGTCTGAGGGGATAGAAACAATATTACAAAATGAATTGGCAGCCCAGATTTATGCAGGTGTGATAGATCAACCAAAACTTTTAGTTAGGGAAAAAGACACAGGACAAGCGATAAAAATATTGATTAAGGGAGCGTATATAAAAAACTGAGAGAACTCCCGCGCTGTTCAACTTGTTCCTCAGGGCCAAACCATAGATAAAATAGGATTTATAAAATCCTGCTTCTCTTTTATTTCCCTATGCGCTACGCTAACATTCGGAATAGCTAGTGATTAAAAATGAGCTTACCGCTTCGTTGTTCCTCCTTCTTATAATGACGTCCTTAATGATAGCTTGATTTTCAAATACGTTTTCTAAAGACCTAAATTTTATTTTTTCCTTTTTGGCGAAAAAGGTAGGAACTCGCAATGACGACGCAACCGCAAATGCCCGTCATTCGGCCCCAGAAAAAAATGCGTTAAAAAAATGATGCAGGGAGGCAAAGGAAATTTATACTGTTTGAGGGTAACGACTTTATAAATTTTTAGATGAGCAAGGCATTTTTAGCTTTTTTCTGCAGCCTTGATCTTTTGCGTCTTTTCTATTAAGAGAAAAGAAGAAGGAATATGTAGTATGAATAAGATTACCGCATACGCGGCAATGACAGCGCTCTTTACCTGCGTGAGTTAGGAGCGCAAAAAATGTAAGTGTTCAATTACTACAACTGATTCGTCACTAATCAGTCCGTTAATTTATTGGGTAAAATTTTCCTGGCTATTAAATAGGTTTCGCTATAAAACCTGCTGTATATCTTGTTTTCGGGTAGCGGGCCTCTATCGCTCTCTTAATGAGTTTGGCAATTACGAATGCTTTGGAGTTGTTTTTAAACTGCCTACGAAAAAGCCGTGCATCGTTCCTGCTAAGTTTTTGGCCAAGGTGGGTGTTCCATTAAAAAATTAATGCCGTCGTCTGGCCTCCTGGCCAACGACATTAAACTTCTCTTTTTTTATTTTTTTTGTTCGCTATTGGGCTTTAGTTTCATCTGAAAATTCTCTATTGGGCTATGAATCACAATCTCAACTATTTGTTCGTTTACTGTACTTTTGTTCGGTCCAAAATTCATTGGATGCGCAGCCATACGGCAATGCGCAAACGTTGGCAGAAATTATACCAGACCTCAACTTAGAGACAATATGAAACACTTTTTAGTTACTCTCATTCTGACATCCATTATGAACTTTGCATTTGCACAGAAAGAAAAAGCAATATATAAACTTGTTCCGGGCAATACTGTTATTATTAAAACACAAAACAACGAGTACTTGTTTTTCGCACACTTCAAACAACATTCAATAAAAGTGCAACAAGGACAAAAGGTTAAACAGGGGCAACTATTAGGGCTTTGCGGCAATTCAGGAAATTCATCTGAACCACATTTGCATTTTCATATTCAAAATGTAGAGGACATGAATATTGCCACAGGTGTAAAATGTTACTTTGACAAAATAATTGTGAACGGACGAGAAAAGACAGATTACTCACCAATTAAAGGCGACGAAATTAAGAACGACAAATAACATTCTGCCAACATCGCAATAGGTACTGAAGTGCAAGCCATCAATTTTTTATTCGCCATTGGCTTGAGTTCCCGCCCGAAAAATCGCTGGCGAGAGGTAGTACTTACAATGAACTTTTTATTATAAATTTGGCCACGGTTCCGGGCAGAAGGAAAACCCGGCTTGCTCAAAGCCGTAAAACGTTAATCATAATTATAGAAGATACCTATCTATTAACTATGCAATACAAAAAGGATTTTTTTTTGTATTTTTAACAACTGCATTTTTTTAAAGAACAACAATCATAAATACTGTAAAGATCTATTATGAACAGAAAACACAAATCATTTTTGCCAGCTATGGCTTTCGTCGTTTTATTAGGATTACAGGTGGGTGCCACTAATGCTTTTGGGCAGCCTCCAGGTATGGGACAAAGACCAGCCATGCCTCCCATACCCATAAAAGGCGATACTACACATACCCTGTCTAAACACTTTATCCAGGACTCTAAAGTAAAAAAGACACCGGACGCCAAAGGATTTATTCAACGTTGGCTGGTACTGGAACCCGTCAGGAAAAGTATTAGCAGGAACAGTATATTCACCGACGACTATCTTAGAACTACCTTTTCTACCGATAATTTTTCCTCTGATTTCAACACAATTCCCAAAAATGGCGAACAGGTAAAAGTGGGAGATCAGGAACTAAAATGGTATGCGTTGGACAGCAAGGCGTTCAGCTTTAATTTATATGATTTTACTTACGCAATAAACAAGCCGCCATACGGCGTACTCTTTTGGCTTGTCACTGTCATCGATTGCCCGCAAGAAATAAAAAACGTAAGAATAGCTGCAGGAACTAATTCGGCAGGCATGTTTTGGTTGAATGGTAAGGAAGCCCTTATGCTTTCGGGAGATAGGGATATGATTGTGGATAATGTTACCTCTCCCCTTTTAACTCTTAAAAAGAGAAAGAACATCATCCGTGCGGCAGTAATAAATGGACCGGGTATGTGTAGTTTCTGTGTTCGTTTTTTGGATGAAAAAGGATTGCCAGTAAAAAACTTTAGTATTAGTTACCAATAAGATTTGCTAGCCAAATAAGGTATCAATCATTCTGAAATAAAAATTATTATGAAAAAAATTAAAATAATGGGCGCAACAGCCCTCTTATCATTGTGTTTAGCAGGAACGGTGACGGCACAAATCGGGCAACCATTCATACACGATCCATCAACAGTCATAGAATGTAACGGAAAGTATTACACATTTGGCACTGGTGGAGGCGGATTAATATCCGACGACGGCTGGAAGTGGAATGGCGGTGGTGTGAGACCTGGCGGTGGAGCAGCCCCCGATGCCATCAAAATTGGCGACCGTTACCTGGTAGTGTATGGCGCAACCGGCGGTAGTAGCAACCACAAAGGTGCCATACTTACCATGTGGAATAAAACACTTGATCCAAAATCCCCAGACTTTAAATATTCTGAACCGGTTGTGGTTGCTACATCTGATGGTTATGAACCATGCGATGCCATAGATCCTGGTATTATGTTGGATCCTACCACTGGACGCCTTTGGCTCACATACGGCACCTATTTCGGGTTCATTCGTCTTGTAGAATTGGATCCCAAGACAGGAAAACGTGTAGCAGGCAATAAAGAAGTTAATATAGCAATTACGTGTGAAGCATCAGATTTAATGTATCGTGATGGATGGTACTATCTTCTTGGCACACACGGAACCTGCTGCGATGGTGCAAACTCAACCTACAATATAGTTGTTGGCCGCTCCAAAAAAATAACCGGTCCTTACATGGATAATGTGGGAAGGAGCATGTTGGAAGGTGGCGGCAAAATGGTAGCTGCGGCTGGGGGAAGACATATAGGACCAGGACATTTTGGACATATGGTTCTTAGCGATGGCGTTGAAAAAATGTCTTGTCATTATGAAGCAGATTTAGATCAAAGCGGACGAAGTGTATTAGGCATTCGCCCCTTACTCTGGAAAAATGGATGGCCGGTTGCTGGAGATAATTTCAAAGAAGGCACTTATGAAATTCAATCTGTGAGAAGAGGATATGCATTAGAATTGGCAGTTGATTTTGTGAGAATGGCAGGTGGGATGAGGGGGTTTGGTCGTAATAATGATGAACCAATAAAACCAGTTCCATCCCAGCAATTAGCAGATGTAATTAAAACATGGCCAACCGGAGACATTAGCGTAAGAATCGGAGATTATGTAGTTCGCCCAAATCAAAAATGGACAATTACAGCAGTTCCTGATGCAGCTGGATATCCCGGAGGACCATCTTATAAAATAGTTATAGCAGGAACCGATCGGGCATTAGCAGCAACAGCAGATGCCGAAGTAATCACGGTGCCAACATTTACCGGTGCACCTGAACAATTATGGCGAATTGATCAATTGACTGATGGAACCTCTAGAATAATGCCTAAGGTAACTCCAAATTCAAAAAAGCAATACGCGCTGGTATCTTCGGGAGACAGCACACCTGCACTTGCGGCGTTTGATATGAATAGCGACAATTCCAAATGGAATTTTAAGGATCACTAAATAGATACTTCTAATTCCCAGTCGTGTGTCCAATCCCGAGTAATATTGTCGTTGAAATATCGTCTTCACTAAATTGAAGAATTGATCAATTCAGTGGCAGCAATTTTTTAAATTGACTCCAGGGAGGGTAATTTTAAAATCTTGAAATATTTCCTTTGAGCATTTTTATTTATTGCTTATTACCTTACAACTTTGATTAACGAGAGGTTTAGCGAAGCTTTGTGAACAAACAAAAAAGATTTCAAAAACGTACCAGATTTCTAAAAAAATGTTAGTCAGGATTAAAAAGCCACTCAAAACTGAGTCAAGTATGAGAATAGTTAACAGTGATTTAAATGATATACCGGAAATCTTCAGGCTGTATAAACTGGCTACCGATTTTCAAAAAATAAAATTTCCAGACAACCAATGGTCTGTATTTGACAAAGAATTGATAACTACTGAAGTTATTGAAAATAGACAGTTTAAATTGCTGATTGAAAATAAAATAGCCTGTGTTTGGGCGATAACTTATAGTGATGCCCAAATTTGGGAGAACAGTGAGAATGATAATTCCATCTACATTCATAGGATAGCCACAAACCCTGAATTTAGAGGGAACAACTTTGTACAGGCAATTGTTGATTGGTCAAAAAATTATGCTACCGAACAAAATAAACAGTTTATTAGAATGGATACATGTGGAAAAAATGAGAGACTAATAAATCATTATAAAAATTGCGGATTTAGTTACCTTGGAATTAAAAAATTAGAATAAATCGTTTAAGTCGTGAATACCTTTTGATAAATGGGGTCACTCTTAACCATTCTTTCTAGAAGGTTGTGAAATATAGTTTTATCAAATCCCCGTCTGTTAAAGCGATAAAAGAATTCATTCAGATAC
>DATCFI010000251.1:0-35832 GCA_036509585.1 Hanamia sp.
CTGAAACTTTTTTGTAAATTCTATTAAACTCATTCCTGTAAACATGGCTAATAATTTTAGCTCAAATATACTAATATTATTAGCTTAAAACAAATACTATTCAATTCATCACGACCTATCTGCTTTATTCTAAAAATTAAATAATCGGTTGATAAGGTTCAAAAAATAAAAAAAGGAAAGCATGGATAAAAATATAATCAACAAAAGTTCAAAAATCTCTTACCGTCCTCTGTTCAATTCTTTTTTCATACCTACTTCCCTGGAAAATGCGATGGACATATATCCCCGGTGTATGAATTTCATTGGGGTTCAGGTCACCTGGTTCCACTAGTTCTTCCACCTCTGCAATCGTAATTTTTCCGGCCATCGCCATTAGCGGATTAAAATTTCTGGCAGTTCCTTTATAAATTAAGTTTCCAAATCTATCTCCCTTCCAGGCTTTCACCAAGGCAAAATCTGACTCAAAAGCATATTCTAACAAATATTCCTTACCATTAAAAACGCGCAATTCCTTTCCCTCAGCCACTTCTGTTCCCACGCCCGCCGGTGTAAAAATCGCAGGCATCCCGTAACCGGAAGCCATACAACGTGTTGCAAGCGTTCCCTGTGGTATCAACTCCACTTCCAGTTCTTCGCTTAAAAGTTGCCTTTCGAACTCGCTGTTCTCACCCACATAAGAAGCGATCATTTTCTTCAATTGCTTTTTTTTCAAGAGGAGCCCAATTCCAAAATCATCCACACCCGCATTGTTAGAAATACAGGTCAGTTCGGTTACTCCTTTTTTTTCTAAGGCAGTTATACAATTTTCCGGGATACCACATAGCCCAAAACCGCCGAGCATAATGATATTACCGTTAGATATATCATGGATTGCATCGTCAGCATTGATATAAACTTTGTTCATTTAAATTTATAATTCACTTATGCTTAAATATTGGCTTATTATATTGCAAGATATTTTGCTTTTGCTTTTGTGCGTCAAGGCTGTCAAAGATAACTTTAAATCGCAAAGGATGCCGTACATACCAGTTATAACTCTTGCTGAACTGCGCAGAATCTATTTTATGAATTTCAAAAGTTTTTTTCGTTAATTCTTTTGTTTGGATCGCTACGTTTATTGTAGAATCCTTAAGGGACATTTGAGTTGCCAGCGTTTGAGACCGCATCACATCCCACATTATACTTTTCATTTCTTCTGGTTTGATAATATCTGAAGGTATATTGTCTTTTGAGTAACACGAGGAAAAGATCATAAAAATGATGCAATAAATTAACTTCTTTTTCATTTTAACTGTTCCTGGTATTTGTTAGCAGAAGACACGTCAAGGCGTGTTAAATAATTCAAGGCTTTTGATTTCTCATCCTGTGAAGCTTTAGAAAATATTGAAATTAATTCTTGTGATTTCGCCTGGAAAAAAAATTGCAGAATCATAGTATTCGGATTTTCTACGTTGAATGTATTTAGCATGCTCAATACATTTAAAATCTGGCTTCGTGCTTTAATTTCCTGATCGTATAAATTATCCAATCCCTGCCGGTAATAATCGTACATGGCATCGTGAAAAATACTGTATTTGGTGTCTAGTAAATTTTCCGCGAGCCAGTAGCGGTTTCTAGTGCCATCAAAAGCTTTCCAGCCGCCGATACTTCTATCTTCAGGCGCATTGTTTACTATATTTTGAGCCTTCTGAAAATAATTATTCCCTCCTTTTTGAGAAAATGAATCAAAATCAAATCCAAGGATCATATCAATCCAATAAGCAAATACGGCCGTAAGGTTTGACGCCAAAGCATCCGTGCCCGAAACTCTCGTCTCATTAAAATCCAGTTGCTGAAATTGTATGTATTTAAAAGTAACGTCATTATCCTGGTAATTAATCATCGGCGAAATATAAGATGAGTTAAAAACCGGCCGGCCCGATTGAATTGTCAGCGAAGCTTTGTACACATTGGCATCACCTCCAGGTTCAAGATTTAATAAAAAACTACAATCTATTTTTTCATTTGTATTAAAATTCTCATCACTCCATTTCCTGTTGTTCACAAAATCATTTAGGGCAGTCTGCAATGTTTGAAAAGTAGCTTTATCTACAGTAGTGCCTACCCGATTGCTCAAAACAGTTACTCTTGCCCGCAATTGGGCCTTGCTAAAAAGAGCGAAAAAACAACATAAAAAAAACAGCAAAAATTTATTCATTTCTGTATTGGATGATGGCATTTACGATATCGGCTGCAACTTGTCTTTTTGATTTAGCGGAAAATTGAAATTCGTTATTATTCTTATCAAAAATAGTGATTTTGTTGGTATCATATCCAAAGCCGGCTCCGGCATCGTTTAACGAATTCAACACGATCATATCTGCATTCTTCGCTTTCAATTTCTTTATGGCATTTGCTTTTTCATTGTCGGTTTCCAGGGCAAATCCGACAAGGGTCTGTTTCGTAGATTTTAACTGGCCCGATTTTAAAAGAATATCCTTTGTTTTTATCAGTTCGAGCGTGATTCCTTCGGAGGATTTTTTTATTTTTTGAACTGCTTTTTTCTTAGGAGTAAAATCGGCTACCGCCGCAGCCATAATAATGATATCATAAGAATTGAATTGTGCCATACACGCTTCATACATTTCATCTGCCGAAGTCACTTTTGTTGACTCTATGCCGCCAGTCACTTCTAGTGGTGAGGGCCCTATTACCAAATGAACTTGCGCTCCTCTTTTAAAAAGTTCTTCAGCGATAGCAACGCCCATTTTACCGCTTGAATAATTACCTATAAACCGGACGGGGTCAATCGCTTCATAAGTAGGCCCTGCAGTTACCAATGCTTTGACTCCTTTTAGAAGTAATTTTTTTGAAAACCAATCTTCCAAATAGTCCATGATTTCTTCCGGCTCCGCCATCCTTCCTTCGCCCGTTAGACCACTTGCGAGCTCTCCGTTATTAACTGAGAGGAATTTATTACCGCGTTGTTTTAAAACTTCTATATTTTCTTTTGTAGACGCGTGATACCACATATCTTCGTCCATTGCCGGCGCTATGATTATTGGGCAATTTGAAGACAGGTAGACGGCAAGGAGTAAATTATCGCAAATTCCATTGGCCATCTTAGCGATGGAATTGCAGGTAGCTGGCGCCACCAACATCACATCGGCCCACCGGCCAAGCATTACGTGATTTGCCCATGATTCTTCATCAAATAAATTGGTAAGTACTTTATTTTTTGAAAGTGTGGAAAACGTAAGTGACGTTACAAAATCTTTAGCTCCCTCCGTCATGATGACCTTCACTTCTGCCCCGGCTTTTACCAGTAACCGAACTAATACCACCGATTTATATGCGGCAATACTTCCGGTGATGCACAGTAAAATTTTTTTTCCTTTCAGCACGGCATTGTAATTTATTTAACCCAATAGATTAGAAAACAGGAGACAAATTTAGAGCAATTTTGCCACCCAACTTCATAACTTGCCTGATCGCCCTCGTCTACAGCAGATCAATAAATAAAGGCGATTTCTATTTTATTCTTTCCTTTATTGTACTAAACTTGTTAACAGCAGCAATTCTCATAAAAGATTAATTTACTATGAAATCACTTAACCAAAAATTAAAAAGGCCCACCATTACGTGAGACCTTTTTGAAATAAAACAAAACTAAAACTTATTATTTTTTATTTGCCTTATATCTCTTGTCTGGAGTCCCGTCTTTCTTTTTCGGTCCGGTAGTAGTTGTGGTTGTTTTGTTTTCTTTGTAACGTTTGTCAGCTGTTCCATCGGCTTTTACATGCGTTGTAGAAGTTGAGGTTGTTTTAGAATCTTTTACTTTAGGAGCACCTTTTGTGGCTGTAGCGGACGTTGTGGTTGCTTTTTTGTGCGTTTTAGTAGTTTTTGTTTGCGCGTTGGCAAAAGAGAATGATCCTACAAAAATCAGGATAGCGATGATAATTTTTTTCATATTTTTAATTTAAATTTTGAAATATGAATTTAGTGTTTCGCCGGTGACATTCAGCAAACAAAACCCAATAAAAAGCTTAAAATAAAAATATTTTACAATTCTGTGATTAAAGTATAGGGGCCGGCCGATCCAGTGAATGGCAACCGAAAAAAATAATCCTAAACCTTGTACATCCAACTATAAAGTCAATTCTTCAGGGCTGCAATTATTTCCGCAAATTCGTCCGCTTTGAGTGATGCACCTCCTACGAGTCCGCCATCAACATCCGGCTTACCAAAAATTTCTTTAGCATTGTTTGCTTTTACGCTTCCTCCATATAAAATAGAAATGGTTTCTGCTACGTCCTTTCCGTATTTCGATGCGAGAACGTTCCTAATGTGCACATGCATTTCCTGGGCTTGTTCGGCACTGGCAGTTTTTCCTGTACCGATGGCCCAAATTGGCTCGTAGGCAATTACAAAATTTTCGATAGCGGACGATGAGAGGTGAAAAAGGCTTTCCTTTAATTGATTTTCTACAAATTCATTTTGTTTCCCGCTCTCACGTATTTCTAAAGACTCTCCACAACAAAAAATAGGTTTTAATTTATTTTTTAAACATACATCCACTTTCTGTGCAAGAGTATTGTTGTCTTCATTAAAATATTCGCGTCTTTCGCTGTGACCTATAATTACATATTCTATATTGCATGACGACAGCATCGGTGCGCTTACTTCTCCGGTAAATGCCCCCGATTCTTTGGTATAGCAATTTTGCGCAGCGATATAAAAGCCTTTTTTACCTTTTATGATATCATTGCCCGAAAGTAAATAAGGAAAAGGCACGCCGAACACAGCCTCTTGACCATTAGAAAGTGAAATGTCTTTTTTCCTAATTTCAGTTAACAAGTCTTTACCTTCCTGAAGTGTTAAATTCATTTTCCAATTGGCAGCGGCTATTTGTTTTCTCATTTTTATTACTTTTTATTGATAAATATTTTTTAAAGATTGAATTTCAAGTGAACTAATTTCCCGATTTTTTAATCTCATCCAGTTGTTAATATCTACGATGGCTTTTTCTAATGCATATTTTTTGTTTCCCCAGCTAAAACTGTCAATAAATTTTTCGGGAAACGAATTTCCAAATATACTGCAACATACGCCGACAACTGTTCCTGTGTTGAAGGATGTATTAATGGCACTCCGACTGTAGTCGCCCATGAGCAAGCCGCATTTTTCGCCCGCAATTACAAATTGGTTGCCTTTCCGACTCCATATTTTTACTTTAGATGCATTATTTTTTAGATTGGAATTACTGGTGCCCGCACCCAAATTGCACCATTGGCCTATTACTGAATCGCCAAGATACCCATCGTGGCCCTTGTTAGAATAACCCATCATTACGGAGTTTTTTATCTCACCACCTGCGAGACAAAAAGGACCAAAAGTAGTGGCCCCATAAATTTTAGTCCCCATCTTTACGCGGCTTCCCTCCCCTATTGCTATCGGCCCACGAAGCAAAGAGCCTTCCTGTATCTCTGCATTTTTGCCAATATAGATTGGTCCCGATTCAGCGTTTAAAATAGAGTAACTTACTGACGCCCCGTTTTCCAAAAAAATTTTTTCGGATGAAACCGTTTGATTTGAAGAATGTATTTTTTCGGAAATTCTACCGTTAGTGATCATTTCAAAATCCTGGCGGATAGCCCAATCATTAAATTCAAAAATTTTCCACGGATGTTCCAGGATCTTGCAATCTCCGCTAAATGGAATTTTTTGATTGCCAACAGAAATTTCTTTCAAGAAATTATGCGAAGGGATAAAATTAGCAGGATACGTTATACAATCCGTCTCGCTATAATCATGGATTAATTTTTCAGAAGCAATAAACACCTTTCTTGGAAAATAAAACTGCCATTTTTCCAATACAGTAAGTATTCCAACACGGATATGAGCTATTGAACGAACTTCCCCAAATGGATACAGTGATTTAATAAAAGGGATATCGTCGAGCAAAATGTTCATGAACTCTTTTCATGTTTAACGTAGAAAGTAAAAATAAAAAAAATCCTCCTATTAAAGGAGGATAAAAAAATCAAAACTAAAAAAATTATTATTGCTTTTTTGCGTAACGTTTCTTGAACTTATCAATACGACCTGCAGTATCTACGAGCATATTTTTACCGGTATAAAACGGGTGAGATGTATTCGAAATTTCAAGTTTGATAACAGGATATTCTTTACCGTCTTCCCACTGAACCATTTCTTTAGAAGAGGCAGTAGAGCGGCTCAAAAACATAGTGCCATTACTCATATCGCGAAAAACCACAAATCTGTAATTGGATGGATGAATGTCTTTTTTCATAATTGCTTGTTTTTAACATGGCTTCCCGGTTTTCGGTCTCCATGTATTTTTTGAGTGTGCGAAGGTAAATCAATAAAATATATTGGCAAAACAAAAAAGAGATTAATTTTTCATATTGACATATTGCAGTGCCAGTCCAAGGTTCCAGCCTTTAGAGGCCTGTATTACAGCCTGGAGATCATCGATTTTCTTTGCCGAAATCCTGATAATATCTTCCATTATAGATGCCTGCACTTTAAATTTCTCATCCTTAATCAATTTTACAATCTTTTTTGCATCTTCCTGGCTGATACCATTTCTTACTGGAACTTCCTTTTTTACTACTTTTCCGCTTGGATATAGTTCCTTTGAAAGATCATAAATTTCTGCTGCCAAAGCTTGCTTCATGCTTTTGCTGATAAGCACATCAATAATTTGAGACAATTTCATGTCGCTATCTGCCTCAAGATTCAATTTCAGGTCCTTTTTATTCAGATCAATTACCACATGACTTCCTTTAAAATCGAATCGGTTCTTAATCTCTTTTTCTGTGGTATTAATCGCATTATCTAGTGTTTGAAGATCAACTTTACTTACGATATCAAAAGATGGCATAACAAAAGAATTTAAATTGAAAACGCAAAGATAAAAAATTGTATATTTATTATCGAACCTCTTATTTTTTAAGAAGCGATTTGCAACAGTCTTCAGCGAATCGGGAACTTCAAGATTTTTCCGCGAAATTTATGCCCTTTAGTCATCTAATAACTTAGCGAGAAAAAGCAAATCACTTTTTTTATAAAGATTTGAAGGGTCAATAAAACATTTACTGAATTCTTCGAGAAGATGCTGAATAATTCTCTTATCATTCATTTGCTTGTAATAAGATGGCGTAGCAGGAACAGAAATTCTTTTAAAATAGCTCTCGACATCTTTTTGAGAATAGACCTGCCCATTTAACGGGTCAATATAAAAATTGATTTTTTTCTCTTCCCTATTAGCCCCCCGATCGGGGAAATTGTAGTCTACATCAAAATATCCAAGAATAAATTGCCTTGGAATATTAATCGCTTTAGCGGGTATATCAAGAAGTTCGCAAAGAATCAGGTAAAGGATCCCGTTAGTAATTGAATTTCCACGCTTGCATTCAATAACTTTCGTGATCAGAAAATCGTCTGCCAGGTCGTAACTTACTTCGTTACCTTTCAATTTATAATAACTATATAAAATGCCTGAAATTACGTTTACCTGCTCCAAAGGAGTCAAATAGCTATTCAGTTCCAGCCAGATATTTCTCCTTATTTTTTCAATTTCCTGTAATGTGATTGTGGCAATCATTTCAGGGTAGCAATATTTTGAAACCAACAGCGCCCCGTGCAGCAGTTCGCAGTTTCCGTTTTTCCATTCTACAAATTCATCTACCAGGTCGCGAAAATGTAATTTGTGAATGATCAATTCAATACGCTCCTGTACTTGCTCATCAGGGCTATTCTCCCACAAGTTTTCCAGATTGGGAATAATGGCCCGCCCGTGAGAAATAATTCGCTCTGTTACCGAGTTAAAAACTTCATCATCCGGATCGTCAATAAGATGAAATAAGGCCGATATTTCTTTGTTTTCAAGCATTAAATAGATTGACAGTCAAATTTCTTTTTGTAAAGATAGAAAAGATTATAACTTTTCTAAGTTTTGCGCAGTATATCTTAATAAGTTATGCACAAATTATTAATACTTCTCTTTTACAAATTGGCTATTTCATAACATTACTGCTTTTCGTTTAATGATAGTCGTTATTAAAACGGACGAACTTCTAACACAGTAAAAAAACAAATAATCAGGATTTTTATTTTACTCAATCATCACATTCAATTATATTTCCTTTATTATATTATCAAAAAAAGTATCTTCTATTTCTTAATTAAAATAAACCTTTGGCATAAAATAAGTTTGTCCACAACCTAAATTCTAAAAAAATGACCAACAAAACAGCATTGGTAACAGGCGGCAGCCGCGGCCTGGGAAAAGAGATGGCGCTACGCCTGGCCGGGGCCGGAAATAATGTAGTGCTTACATATGTATCGCAAAAAGAAGCGGCTGAAGATGTAGTAAAAAAAATTGAAGCAATAGGGAAACAGGCAATTGCTTTACGTTTTGACGCGAATAATATTCCGGCAATAAATGAGTTCGTAAAAGAATTTAGACAAAAAATTGAAGAGAAATGGAATACAAAAAAATTTGATTTTTTAATCAACAACGCCGGTATGGGTGCTACCATTCCTTATACAGAAGCTAAAGAATCAGATTTTGACCTGTATATGAACGTTCATTTTAAGAGTGTCTATTTCCTGACACAAAAATTGTTGCAATTGATAAACAACGGAGGAAGAATCATCAATATTTCTTCGGGTACTACCAAATCATCTGTTCCCGGGTATTCTTTGTACTCGCCCATGAAAGGCGCTGTAGAAGTTTTTTCACAAGGGCTTGCAAAAGAAGTAGGCGATCGTGGTATTACGGTGAATGTAGTAGCTCCAGGCCCTATTGAAACCGATTTTAATCATGGAGCAAACAGGGATAATCCCGAGAAAAAAAAGTTTTTAGCTTCCAGAAGCGCTCTAGGTAGAGTGGGATTGGTAACTGATGTTGGCGGAGTAATTGCCTTTTTATGCAGTGATGACGGTTCTTTTATTAATGGACAAAGAATTGAAGTTTCGGGTGGCGTTAATTTATAGAGGTAGCCGTTTAAAACTTAATTTTATACGGCCAAAATTATTTATTTTTCTCGCGGTCACTTAGGTTCGAAAAGCGTAACGAGCCGTTATTGTTCCTCAGACCTGAACTTCAACATTTGCAGTATTACTGGAATCGAAAGAGTTAGTAAGTGAACATTAAAATAAAAAATCGTTCTATTTGTTGTTTTACTACTGTAAACTTTTTAATTATCCCAGGCAACCTTTTATCATCAAGATGCATTTATTCTTTTATAACCCGTTTCATATCTTTTGATTTTTATGAATTTAGCAGAACTCGTCAAAGAAGTTAAAGAAGGTAGTATCGCAGCGCAGAAATGCCTGTTTGATGAGTTGTCTGGTAAGCTATTATTCATCTGTAGAAGATATGTAAAAAACTTTGAAGATGCCGAAGAGATCATGCTAGATGGATTCTATAAGTTCTTTAAACAGATGGATTCGTTTGCCTACCAGGGAGACGCCGCATTATTTGGCTGGATAAAAAAAATAATGATTAATGAATGCCTGATGTTCCTGCGAAAGAAAAATGTATTCACGATCGTGTCTGACACTGACGCAGAGAATATACCCCTGGACGAAGACCTGTTGGATCGTTTATCCGCAACGGAAATTTTCAATCTCATTATTCACCTTCCTGTGGGTTATCGCACTGTTTTTAACCTTTATGAAATTGAAGGAATGTCTCATAAAGAAATTGCCGCATTACTTGGTATTTCAGAAGGCACTTCTAAATCTCAATTAAGCAAATCAAAAATATTGCTGCAAAAAATGTTATTAAAAAAAGGAATTAATTATGTTGTTAGAAAATCACAATAATATTCCATCGTGGAAATCAAAACTGGAGACTTTAGACAGTTTACCTGAAGATACCGCATACGATAAAAATGAGGGATGGGACAAACTCTATGTGCGGCTTGGCGACAAAAAGAGAAGCAAAAACAAAACATGGCTTTGGATTGCCGCAGCCTGTATTTTCTGCGGTTTAATGATTCCATTATTTTATTCGAATCGCGTTAATCATCAAATAAACAATTCTGCATTCAAAAAAAATCAGGTATCCATAAAAATTTCCCCCGATATAATTGATAAGGAAGTTACCGTTGCGATTAATAATTCGACCGCGGCCAATAAAGATATAAAGTCTCCGACAATGCCGTCTAAAACCACGACAAGAATGAATCATGAGAATAAGAAAGAAAAACTTCGGTTATCCTATACTGTTATCTCGAAAACCTTGGTAACGGAAGAAGAATCAAATTTTGTAAAACCGATAGATACGCTCTCATATTTAGCGACAATTCAACCGGAAAAGAAAAAACTAAGAGTGGTCCATATCAATGAATTGGGTGATCCCGTTGAAACATTCCCCGAAATAGTAAGAAATTCAGATAAGCATACTTTTCAATTTAAAATTGCCAACCAGGAAATCTATATCAATCCCACTACGGCCTCTAATACAAATGGCTTTACGATCTTAAAAATAAAACCTTCTCAAAACTAAAAAACATGAAAAAAACATGGATGTTACTGATGCTTTTTACAAGCATCACAGGAAGCCTTTGCGCGCAATCTAACGCTAACACCAATAACCCCTTTGAAGTGCCGTCGGATATCATTATGCACAGAAGGTTTTATGTCAACCTCGATCATGGCAACAGAATGCAAATTGAGTTAACCGATATCGCGGACCTGGACAAATTAAAAAATATTGATTCGCTCCTAAGAGTATTTATCAAAGATGTAACGCCTCTTAAAGATTCATTTTCTGCTCCGATCACTACCAAACGTTTAGATTATGTGACCGATACATTAGGAAGAAAGAAAATACGCTTTCAACAATTTTATCCAAAAGGCTCCGCTTTCCTTGTTAATAAAGGCGAATTGGCATCGCTTAAGACCGGCCAGGATACCATCGACATCATCGTAATGATCAGTGACCCTTCAAAACCTAAACAAAAAATCAGTCTTACACGGCCACGTTATTATCATCTTACATTTTACCTGAATAATATGAGCGAATTACCAGAATATATGGATGGTATCTTAGCTGAGAAAATATCAACTATTCAAAAAGATGTAAATACTAAATGGCTTAAAATCTTAGGCACTAATTCCAACTACCTGCAAAAGGATAAATCTATTTCTGCCGACAGGGAAAAGGGATTTACAGAGGGAGAAACAACCGATCTGTTAGAAGGATATTTTGCCGTAAACGTTCAGAACTATAAAAAATATTTTGTTCCTTCATTCAGTGCAGGCGCCAATCTTATATTGTTTAATCGCAATCGCACGTACAAATGGGAACCGGGGCTATTTTGGGAACCTAACTTTTTCTTTATCAATGACTCTGCCGGCAAATTACAAACTTACCGAAATGATTTTCTTACATTCACGTATGGCCAGGGAGGAATTAAAAATAATGACCCAAAAGCAGACTTCTCTTTCAGCACGGTATTTTCATTAGGATATTTGATTCACCGTGAAGGGGATTTTATGGAGAAAAATACCTTCCGGTTAGGCGCAGGTAAAATTATTTGGTCAAAAACAACAATAGAACCATCCCTGTACTTTAATAATTTCTTTAAGGGAGTTACCCCGGCAATAAGGATCAGCCAAAGATTTTAATGGAAACCAGCATGCAAAATCAAACCCAGGCCACGCAAAAATTGTTAAATTTAGCCTGGAATGCAAGAAACAAAACGCATTAAAAAACTTTTCGGAGATTTATACAACGGGAGGCCATGGATTGATATAACAATCATGGATACTCTAAAATATATTTCCGCGGAGCAGGCGGCTAAAAAAGTTACGCCTGAGCGAAATTCAATAAATGATCTAAGGCGAAGGAGATGAATTAAACAAATTAAAAAACGTGTTATTTGTCGTTTTACTGAGCACCAACGATCGAAGCTGATTTATCTTTTAAGCTAAATGAAAAAACTTCTTTTTCAGAAAATAAGCTAGAATAAATTACAAATTGAACATTTAAAAAAGACCGAAATTGGAAACTGCAATCCTGGATAAACCTTTCGTTAAAATCAACTCACCGTTCCTAACTTATCCACAGCCGCAAACAAAAAGGCCGCTTCAATTAAGAGACGACCTTTACCATTTATGAAATCGTTACCTGTACTATTTTATTTTACCTCTTCAAATTCTGCATCAGTTACATTATCACCGCCCGCATTTGCTTCTGCACCTTCGTGCTGAGCCTGCTGGCCGTTTGCTTGTCCATCGCCACCACCTGCTTCTGCGCCCTGGGTTGCTTTGTACATTTCTTCGCTTGCGGCTGTCCACGCGGTATTTAATTCGGCAAGTGAAGAATCCACGGCACTCACATCCTGTGATTTATGGGCGTCTTTCAGTTTTGCCAACGCGCTTTCAATTACCGTTTTCTTATCCGCAGAAATTTTATCGCCATACTCTTTCAACTGCTTTTCCGACTGGAAGATCAAACTATCTGCCTGGTTCATTTTATCTACTTTTTCTCTTTCCGCCTTATCGGATGCTTCATTGGCTTTCGCTTCGTTCTTCATTTTTTCAATCTCTTCTTTGCTTAAACCACTACCCGCTTCTATGCGTATGTTATGAGATTTTCCGGTTCCTTTATCTTTCGCAGATACATTTAAAATACCGTTCGCGTCAATATCGAAAGTCACTTCTACCTGTGGTACACCACGCGGAGCCGGAGGAATTCCATCAAGATTGAAAGTTCCAAGGCTTTTATTCTGGCTCGACATCGGGCGCTCACCTTGCAATACATGAATCTGTACACCCGGTTGATTATCGCTCGCGGTAGAGAACACTTCTGTTTTCTTAGTAGGAATGGTCGTATTACTTTCGATCAATCTTGTCATTACACCCCCCATGGTTTCAATACCCAAAGAAAGCGGGGTAACATCAAGCAACAACACATCTTTTATTTCTCCTGTTAAAACACCACCCTGAATTGCAGCACCGACTGCAACTACTTCATCCGGATTTACACCTTTGTGTGGTTTTTTACCAAAGAAACTTTCTACAATCTCTTGCACTTTAGGAATACGTGTAGAACCACCAACTAATATCACTTCGTTAATATCATTCTTGCTAAGACCTGCGTCTTTGATTGCGGCTTCACAAGGCTTCAAACAACGTGCAAAAAGGTCGTCTGCCAATTTCTCAAAATGAGAACGTGTCAGTTTCTTCACAAGGTGTTTTGGAACGCCATCTACTGCTGTAATATAAGGAAGATTGATTTCAGTTTCAGTAGAAGAAGATAATTCTATTTTAGCCTTTTCAGACGCTTCTTTCAGGCGCTGCCAGCTCATCGGGTCTTTATGGAGGTCAATCCCTTCATCTTTCTTAAATTCAGCGGCCAACCAATCCATGATCACTTTATCAAAATCATCACCACCCAGATGGGTATCGCCATTGGTTGATTTTACTTCAAAAACACCGTCACCTAATTCGAGGATTGAAATATCAAATGTACCACCACCAAGGTCAAATACTGCAATCTTTTGATCCACACTTTTTTTATCAAGACCATAAGCCAATGCGGCAGCGGTAGGCTCATTGATAATGCGGCGCACTTTTAAGCCTGCAATTTCGCCAGCTTCTTTTGTAGCTTGCCTTTGCGAGTCGTTAAAATACGCAGGAACTGTAATTACCGCTTCAGTTACTTCCTGTCCAAGATAATCTTCGGCAGTTTTTTTCATTTTTTGAAGAATCATCGCAGAAATTTCCTGCGGAGTATATTGCCTGCCATCTATGTCAATACGGATGGTATCATTGTCACCTTTTACTAACTTATAGCTCTGATGGGTAGCCTCCGTGGTTATTTCGTCCCATTTGTGACCCATGAAACGCTTTACACTCATTATTGTATTGGTAGGATTGGTAATCGCCTGCCTTTTTGCAGGATCACCCACCTTACGCTCGCCGTTTTTCAAGAATGCCACTATTGAAGGCGTTGTTCGACGGCCTTCATCATTTGCGATCACTACGGGTTCGTTACCTTCCATTACTGCCACGCAACTGTTAGTAGTTCCGAGGTCAATACCTATAATTTTTGCCATAATTTATAATTTATTTTTAATAATTGTTTTCTTAATGACAAGGTTTGTGCCAATGAGAAAAATGTGCAAAAATGTCAGTATGGAATTTTTAGATTATAGGCCCGAAGGCAGAAAACCTTTAACTTAGAGTTTCAAAACCGGCCAGCGCCTGTTCAAAAAATGGATTTATACGGACAAGAAAGTAAGAGCATTCCTCAAAAAATTACGTTGCATTTAATTGAGATTCTTTTGTTATGGCTTTCCTATTGGATATTATTCCAATCAGGTGGCGCATGGCTTGAGAATCACTTACACGTTCACAACGCACCCGGAAATATGGGCAGAAGGTCGATTATTTTTACGTTTAATATTATCATTTTTCTCAGAATTGGCTATATGATGTTTTTCCTGTTGAAAAGAAAAATTCCGTGGGCAGAAAGTTTTGGCGTTCCCTTCGCGTTCGCGATTTATTATGTTGGATTTTCTTTGTTCGTCTTATCTTCTTCTGAGCCATTAGATGGATTTGATTATTCTGCTATCGTCTTGTTTATTCTCGGTTGCACGCTCAATACCGGCGGAGAAATATTAAGAGCCCGGTGGAAAAAGAACCCTGACAATAAAGGCAAAATCTACACGAAAGGATTTTTTAAATATTCCAGGCACATCAATTATTTTGGAGATATTCTTTGGGTGACGGCTTATGCGCTAATTACCAGAAACTTGTATGCGGCTACCATTCCGGCTTTTCTGTTTTGCGGTTTCGCTTTTTATAATGCTCCAAAACTTGACAAATATCTGAAAAGCAAGTATGGCAACGGATATGAAGAATATAAAACAAAAACCAAAATGTTGATTCCTTTTATCTATTGAAAAGTGAAAAAGGTTGCTCTTTAAATAAGAATCTTAGTTTAATGTTGCTTTACTAAAGAGAAAGACTTTATGTAAGGTGTATATTAATGTTGAATGCCAATAATACTGCTTCATTGATCAAGAAGGCAATAGAAATCCGTTTGGCATAAACGAGAGTTATTTTAATTCTTTTTGAAAAATCTTTGCGTATTGCCTTCTTCGGCCCCAGCCTTATAATAAGTTCTGAAGAACTCATCAGCAGAAATAGTACCGCTTCCTTTTACCGCAAAGACCACCAACAGAATAAGCACAATTGCAGAAAGCACCAATTCAAAACCACTTTCACCTATGCTTTTAGCGTTCACAAAAAATATAGCAACAATCAAAATCGGAATCTGAACAATAGAGGAGGTTTTTGTAAATAAGCCACTCAATATAAACAAGCCACAAAGTAAGGTTATATAGGAGACGATAAAAGCCAAGGTTTCGGAGTTGTTCGAAAAGAATCCAATACCTGTGTGCTCTATCATAGATTGCAATAGAGTGGTATCGCGAATAAAAACAATTGCCTTCCAGAAAAGAATAAGCCCCAAGGCAATCCTGAAAATCGTAAGCCACGCCGGCTGGTTGATGTGCGTTTTTTCTGTTACCGGAGATTCTATCATAAAAAAGAATTTTAATGTGAAAAAAATGACCGAGATTTCAGAGACTTTATTTGGGAATTTCAATGCTGTTTCCCACATGTCTTGATTTATTACAACAAACTTTATGCAAATTTGTAATTTAACTCCCCTATCATGCAAAAAACCTTCACTATTTTTACTACAATAATTATCCTTTCGTCTTGTCACTCAACAAGAAAAATAGAAAATGCCACAAAAATAACCGACTTAAAGTTCCTTAGTGAATACGATGTCTCATTCAATAAAAATTTTAAAAACACTACTATCGGAGGGCTTTCAGGGATAGATTACAATCCCGCAAAAAATGAATATTACCTGATATCAGACGACAGGTCGGACATAAATCCAACGAGATTTTATACGGCTCAAATAAAAATAAATAAAAATAAAATTGACAGTGTCGTATTTACTTCGACAACCTTTTTAAAAAATAAATCGGGCAATTTTTATCCCAATTCCCGGGAAGATCCTTATCATACTCCAGATCCGGAAGCGCTTAGATACAACAAAAAAAACAATACTTTAATCTGGAGCAGCGAAGGGGAAAGGATTGTAAATTCGAAAGAAACAATTCTTGAAAATCCCGCAGTTACTGAAGCTGATACAAAAGGAAAATATATTGATACCTTTCAACTACCGTCCCAACTAATTATGCGCGCTACAGGTGAGGGACCGCGGCAAAACGGCGTTTTTGAAGGACTCACTTTCGATGATAATTACAAAAAACTTTTTGTTAGTGTTGAAGAGCCTTTATACCAGGACGGGCCGGCCGCCGGGCCTGGAGATTCTGCCGGGATTGTAAGAATTATAAAATTTGATTTGAAGACAAAAAAACCGGTGGCGCAATATGCTTACACTTTAGATCCGGTAGCCTACCCGCCAATAACACCCGGCGCGTTTAAAATCAACGGCATCTCTGACATTTTATTGCTAGGGAATGACCGACTTTTGGTGCTTGAACGATCTTATTCTACGGGCCGACTCGCGTGCACCATCAGAGTTTATATAGCCGATATCTCAAGAGCCGAAAATATTAAGTCAGTCGCTTCATTAAAAGATAAGGAGCAAATAAAGATGACTTCTAAAAGACTGTTATTAAATATGGACAGCCTCGGAATTTATATTGACAATATCGAGGGTGTCACCTTCGGACCAGAATTAGACAATGGAAAGCTATCGCTCCTGTTTGTAGCCGATAACAATTTCAGCCCATTAGAAAAAACTCAGTTTCTTTTGTTTGAAATTGAATAACAAAATCAAACTACTTTGCTCTGAATAAATATCTAAAGTAAATATTGGTTTACTCAAATCCGTTATCACTAATATAGTACACCCATCACCGTTATCTAACAATTATTATTATTTCTGATTCCCTCACTCCTTTAATTCATTGCAGGGGGTGGAGGTGGTGGAGGCATTGGAGGCCTGTTTTCATTATTCATTTTCGGAGGATTATTATCGGGATGAGCAGTTCCATGATGACAGGTATAGCAGGTAACATATTTAAGCATGTAACTTACAGCGGAAGTATCCGTCGTAGGCATTGCCATTTTACCGCTGTCCATTTGTTCTGCTATTTGCTGAAAATGATTTTTATTAATGTCAATTGTCATTAACATCATTTTGCGGGCAATTAATTTTTCAGGTTTAGCGTCGCTTGCAAAATCGATTTTCCTCGTTGTAGGGTCGCCTGCATGACAATAACCACATCTGACACCAAGCGACGCGGTAAAATGATGCATCACGCTGTCTAGCCCTTCATGAGAAATATTTTTAGGTAAAATTTGCAGGTTCTTAAATTCGGGTTGTTGGTGAGAGGTGGTGGTAAATGCCTGAAAAATTAACACACTGAATAAACAGGCACCAATAACGAAAACACTTTTTTTCATTTGAATTTGATTTGAATGTCGAAAGTATACAAAAATTTTGAAAACAACTTTTTAAATTCTGATAAGTAAATATGAGTTTTAAACATTTTTATTTTAATGTGAATAAATAATTTAGAAATTACCTCATTCAGATTTTATATTTGATCAGGAAAAATAAAACTCTTAACCCGTAAAAAAAACCTATTGACAGAATCAATAATTAACCTCGAAACTGTAAGCCCGATTGAATTCTTTGGAGTAAATAACGCAAAGTTAGATATTCTAAAAAAGAAATTTCCAAGACTTAAAATTCTCAGCCGTGGCACACAAATAAAACTAAGCGGAGCTCCGGAACAGATTGAAGAGGCAAGAGAGAAGATAATCCTGGCTGTTCAGTACCTTGAAAGAAATGGTCAAATGAGTGAAAACTATCTTGAACAAATCCTAGGAGGCGACGATGAAAAAGTGATCGACCATTTTATGGAAAATACCCAGACAGATGTTTTGGTTTTTGGCCCCCATGGAAAAAGTGTGAGAGCCCGAACTGCAAACCAAAAGAAAATGGTTCAGTCAATTGATAAAAATGATATTGTATTTGCCATAGGCCCCGCCGGAACCGGCAAAACCTACACTGCTGTGGCGCTGGCCGTACGAGCTTTAAAAAATAAACAGGTAAAAAAAATCATCCTCACAAGACCTGCAGTAGAAGCAGGAGAAAACCTTGGTTTTTTACCCGGTGATTTAAAAGAAAAAATTGACCCGTATTTACGGCCTCTGTATGATGCGCTTGATGATATGATACCAGCCGACAAACTTGGCTATTACATGACCACACGAACTATAGAAATTGCACCATTAGCGTATATGCGTGGCCGTACCCTGGACAATGCTTTTATCATTCTTGATGAAGCTCAAAACGCTACCGACCTTCAGCTTAAAATGTTTTTGACCAGAATAGGAGCACATGCCAAGGCAATCATTACCGGAGATATCACCCAAATAGACCTTCCTCCAAAAATTAGGAGTGGACTTGAAAAGTCCGTTAGAATCCTTGCTAATATCGAGGGTATTGGCCATGTAGTGCTTGACGAAGAAGACGTTGTTCGGCACAAACTTGTAAAGGCTATCATCAGGGCCTATGATAAAGAGAAAATAAAAGAGTTAGAAGATCTTAAATAGATTTATGCACTTCATTTGAAAGACTTCCCTGAAGGTGCTTTTCATTTACATTAACTAAATCATCGTTTATTAGAAGAAAATTTAAATTTGCGTCGTAACGACAAAAACATTTTATGAAGAAATTTCTTTTGCTGGCAATAACAGGTTTTGTAATTGCGCTATCAGGTTGCCAAACAGGCGGAGGCGGCAATCCAACAGAAGTACTTACTAATTTTTTTAATGCATTGGCAAAAAAAGATGTTACCACGGCAAAAAAATATGCTACCAAAGATAGCGATGGCATGCTGGACATGATGGGAATGGGAATGAAAATGAGTGCAAGTATGCAAAACGATCATGAAGATAAGATGGTTGAAATGCTGCAGAACGCAGAGATGGGGACGCCTGTCATTAAGGGAGACGAAGCGACGATTACGGTTACTGACAAAAAATCCGGAGAATCCGCTGATTTCATGTTGAAAAAAGAAAGTGGTGATTGGAAAGTTGCCTTCGATATGACAACACTTTCGGAGATGGCGAGAGAAAAAATGAAAGAAAAGGGAATGGATATGCCGAATATGAACATGGACAGTTTAAACGCAAACATGCCGGATTTGAAACAAAAGATGGACAGTATAAGAAAACTGATGGATAGCACCAGGGCTAATGACTAAAATACCAAAACATCATTTAAATTAAATATAAAAGAACATCTCTGTAGAGGTGTTTTTCTATTTAATACCAAAAGATATTTACCTTCATCGCGTAAAATTAAAAAAATGAAGTTTATACTCAGCGTTACAATTATTTTTTGCCTGATTCTATCATCATGTACGTCTACAATAGATAAAAGCGACCCGTTAACATCAGGAAGGGGGTTTATAGAGGCTTCCCTCAAGGGTGATTATAAAACAGCCCAAAATTATTTACTCGATGATAGTACGAACATTCAATATTTTGACCTTCTGAAAGATTTTGCTAATAAAATGACCCCGGAAAATCGTCGGGGATATGCAGAAGCTAATATAATTATCGATTCATCCATTGCACGTTCAGACTCGGTTAATATCATTTATTTTACCAACAGTTTTAAGGGTAAACCATCAAAAATAAAAATGGTTAAAGAGAATAAGGATTGGTTGGTAGACTTCAAATATACATTTATAGGGAATTAAAAATGGTAATTATTCCTTCCGATAGCTGGTAGATATTCGGACGGAATGATTTGTGACTATAAGCAGCATACCCCAGAAAAATTACTAAAATGAAAATTCTTTTAGCTATCGGATTCGGGAGTTTCCTTGGAGGAATATCACGCTATCTCATGACTTTATTTATCCAGAATAAGTTTCTTTCCACTTTTCCTTATGGAACTCTGGGCGTGAACATTGTCGGCTGCTTTTTAATTGGTATCGTATATGGCCTTAGCGCGCGGGGAAACATCAACGTAGAATGGAGAATCTTTCTGGCAACAGGTTTTATGGGAGGCTTTACAACTTTTTCATCTTTTTCTAACGACACGGTAAGCTTATTGCGGGATGGACAATACTGGCAGGCGTATTCGTATGTAGCAGCAAGTGTATTTATAGGCCTGTTAGCCACTTTTGGCGGAATTTTATTAATAAAAAATTTATAGAATGGTCAACGATCCTAACGCAAAATTGCTTCGGATTTTTCTTGGAGAAGCTGATAAGTATCATCAGCAACCCCTTTACGAAACCATTGTTTTTGAAGCGAAAAAACAATCGCTCTCCGGCGCGACGGTTACCCGCGGGATTATGGGGTTTGGACCAAACAGTAAGATTCATACCGCAAAACTTTTTGATATTTCAACAGATCTACCGGTAATTATAGAAATCGTTGATACACTTGAAAAAATAAATTTGTTCCTCAAAACGGTTGAAACACTTTTTGAGGAATCAAAAGCGGGTGGACTGATCACCCTGGAAAAAGCGGAAGTAATACGTTACCAATCCGGCAAAAAATAAACACTGTAATGCATATACCTGCCCTTACAGTAAAACAACAAAAAATAGCTTTTTTTAATCAGTTAAACTTTGATTAATCAGTTTCAAAATACTTTTAACCCTAAAAAATAAAATTTATGTACGTTTTACATCCATGGCATGGCGCCTCTTATGGTGACCACTCGCCTCAAATAGTAAATGCGCTCATTGAGATCCCACAAGGTTCAAAGTCGAAATATGAAATAGATAAGAAGACGGGTTTGCTAAAACTAGATAGGGTTATTTATTCATCCTTTCATTACCCGGTCAATTACGGATTTATTCCGCAAACACTCGGCAAGGATGGCGATCCGTTAGATATTTTGGTGATGTGCACTGAAGCTATTCAACCTTTGTGTCTGGTAGAAGCTTTCGTAATCGGCAATATGCAGATGATAGACACAGGATTGATAGATGACAAGATAATCGCGGTTGCTGTTAATGATCCTGGAGTGAATTATATAAAAAGTCTGGACGAAGTCCCGCCGCATATCTTTAAGGTTTTAAAGAATTATTTTGAACAATACAAAGTACTGGAAAATAAAAAAGTTGAGATCAATGATTTCCAGGAAAAAGACATTGCCTTTGATATTATTAATGAATCTATAGAATTTTATAAAAAAAACTATCCTTCATAATACAAAACAGTGTTAGTAGCAGCCATCATTTTTGCCAGCATTTCGTGCCACCAGGAACAGCAGATGATACTGAAACTAAAGCGACTGTCGAAACGGGTAGATGTGTAATGATTTTATCTACCTACCCCTGTACTGAATAATTTCGTTTATCCAAGCAATTATATCGTTGCAAAAATTACTTTCCCGAAGGAAATGAAATCATCCATTTTCATGATAACGTTAACGGTGATCACGACGGATCATGGGTTACATACGAATACGACAAAGACAATTCTTTTTGTACTAGACCTTGATTGGATGGGTTTAATACCATAACCCGAAATGTCATTCATTTTGGATAACAATTCTTGTTATTGCTTTAGGCAATACAGACTTTTTGCCGGTCACCTTAAGTATTGCACCAATTACTCAACAGAATACGCCTCATAAATAATGTGCGCATTCTACAGGCTATTTAGAGATAGTTTTGTTACTGTTTACATTTTTTTGCAGGTTGCGATGAGATAATCCAGTGAAATATCACTAGTTTAACAGCCTCAATATTTTTTAATTTTGAATTTGCGTATACGATACTTCTTGATCTGGATATTTTTTGTATCTGCTATTTTTGCAGAGCGGAATCTCTATGCCCAGACAAAAGCCGTAGATAGTTTGCAACAGTGGTTAAAAGATAATCCAAAAATAGATTCGCAGTACATTCTTACGTTACACAGGCTTGGCTATCACTTCAGTGAAACTGATATTTCCAAATCTTTCGAATATTATGAGAAAGTGGCCACATTAAGTGACAGCCTTAATTTTAATTACGGAAAGTCTTTAGCCCAGATAAATCTAGCCCTGCTGTTAAGTAACTCTGCCAATTATGAAGGTAGCAACGAAAGTTATTTTAAAGCAATTCAGTATGCAGATTCTTTTGGAACTGGAGCACTCAGGTTAAAGGCTGTGTCACTAAATAATATAGGAGAGAATTTTAAAATAATTGAGGATTTTGAAAAGTGTCGGCAATATACACGTGAGGCCATACCCATCAATCGGAAACTAAAAGCCTGGTATGGTGTAGCTGTCAACTACGAATTACTGCAGCGGTGCGACCTCGAGCAAAATTTAGTTAAGAATGCAAAAATTAATTTAGACTCGGGAATGGAATATGCCTTAAAAACGCAAAGCAGTTACATTCTTTCCCAGTATTATCTCGGCTATGGAAAATTACAAGCAATTTCCAACAATATTGATTCTGCTAAATATTTCTTTAATAAGGCCTTGATCCTGGCAAACAGTCAGGACGAACTCGGAAATAAATTCCAGGTTTATAGGGCAATGGCAGAATATTTGAAAATTCTACCTGCTGATAAAAGGATTGAATTGCTGGATAGCGCATTATCAATTGCTCACCAGACAAAATACATGGAAGGAATATCGCAGGCTGCGCAATTGTTGTCAAAGGAATATGATTTAAAGCAGAACAAAGATTCTTCGCTCCTGTATTATCGTGTTTACAAAAAGGCTAACGATTCGGTTTTTTCTGAAAATAACCGGCGAAATATGGTCATAAAAGAGGCTAACTGGATGATAAGAGGTAAGGAAATCGAAAATGGGCATTTAAAAGAACTGGCGGCGATTCAAAAAAGGGACATTCTTTTTAGAAATGTTTTGTTAGTGGCTATTGCGGGTTTATTATTATTGATCATTATTTCTTCAATTGTTATTAATAAAAATATAAAAGTCAAGAAAAAACAAACTGAATCAGAGTTAAAACAAAAACTTACAGAGATGCAGATGCAATCTCTCCGGGCACAAATGAATCCGCATTTTATTTTCAATTGCCTGAATAGCATTGAGAACTTTATAATGAGAAATGATAAATTAGCTGCAAGTGAATACCTCAATAAATTTTCAGAATTAATAAGGATCATGCTCGACAGCAGCCGTGCAGATTTAGCATCGTTTACAAAAAATATGGAAGGTATTCAACTGTATGTGGAACTGGAACAGTTACGATTTAATCATAAATTTTCTTTTACAACAGATATTGATCCTGAATTATTAAATGGAGATTATAGAGTTCCACATTTGATGATACAGCCTTATATAGAAAATGCTATCCTGCACGGACTTTCACAAAGCGAAGGTGAAAATCTGAAGTTATATCTATCAGCGAGGCTAAAGGGAAATTACATTTATTATATCATTGAGGATAATGGAATTGGCCGCGCAATTTCTGAAAAATACAAGCACCACAATAAACCGGAACACAAGAGTATTGGTATCGATTTAAGCAGCGAGAGAATTAACATGTTCAATCGACAGTACAATGGCGATGGAGGAGTAGAAATTATAGATTTATACGATGAAAATAATGAGCCCACCGGCACAAGAGTAATGATAAAAGTAAAAGCCGTTTAAAAATGAGAATATGGATGCATTAAAAGCAATATTGATTGACGACGAATTACCAAGTCTGCAAAACTTACAACAAAAGCTAGAAGAATTTTGTCCAGATATCAAGGTGATCGCTACTGCCCAAAAGCCCGAGGAAGCTATCCAATTATTAGAGCAAAATCAGCCCGATGTAATTTTTTTAGACATAGAGATGCCGAGGATGAATGGTTTCAAAATGCTGGAAGAAATTAAAGAAAAAGACTTTGATATTATTTTCATTACAGCCTATAATCATTATGCGATAGATGCCATTCGCATAAGCGCTTTCGATTACCTGGTAAAACCAGTAGCAGTAAAGGATTTGCAAAATTCTGTGAACCGTCTTATTAATTCGCATCGCAAACTGGTTCCTGAAAAATTAGACGTGCTTCGCCAAAACCTTTCCAACTCAAGATCTCAAAATGATAAGATCACTATTGTGACCAACGAAGGTGTTGATTTTTATGAAATTCGCCAGATTATACGAATTGAATCAAGTTCTAATTATAGCAAAATTCACTTTAAGGATGGAAAGGTACTATTGGTAACAAAGCTTCTTAAAGATTTTGAAGAAATCCTGGGGCCCTATCGTTTTTACAGAATTCACAATTCGCACCTTATCAACCTGAGCTATATCAAAAAATATTTACGCGGTGATGGCGGACAGGTAATTATGCAAAATGATGAAGTGATTGATGTTGCAAGAAGGAAGAAAGAAGAGTTTTTAAAATTGATAAGTTAATCAGTAAACAAACTTTTAATAAAGATTTCTATTTTCACTTTGCATTAATTCAGAAGGGCTTTGGCCTTTCACAGTTTTCAGCTTTTCGCTATTTTCTGATAACTAACTGATATTCCCTTTATCAGCGATGAACTGAAGCCCTGATGCTCCATTTCGTTCAAACCTGCAATGGTGCAACCTTTTGGCGTAGTTACTTTGTCTATTTCCTGTTCAGGATGACTTCCATTTTGCAATAACAATTCTGATGCTCCTTTCACCGTTTGTTCTACTATCAGACTGGCGGTCTTTACATCAAATCCAATTTCAATTCCGCCTTGTATATTCGCCCGAATAAATCTCATGGCATATGCCGTTCCACATGCGCCAAGAACAGTAGCTGCCTCCATCAATTTTTCATCAATAATCACCACTTTTCCCAGTGCCGAAAATATTTTTTTCACAATCAGGATGTCGGCCGCGGCAGCATTGGTATAACTCATGCACGTCATGCTTTCGCGTATCGAAATCGCCGTGTTAGGCATCGCCCTGAAAACAGGCATTTTCTTTTCGAAACACGCCTCTATATCCGATATTAAAACACCCGTAGCTACCGATACTAAAATTTTTTTTGCCGACAAATCCTTTTTGAAACCGTTTAATACATCACTTACCTGGTATGGTTTTACAGCAAGGATAAGCAATTCGCTATTTCGTACTGCCTCGCTGTTATCTGAGATTACTTTCACGCCTTTGTCTTTTAATTTGCTGAGCGTTTCAATTTTTCTTTTTGTAATGGTTATATCAGCAGGCTTGCAAAACTTGCTAACCAATAGCCCTTCGGCGATCGCGCTTCCTAAATTTCCGCCACCAATAATGGCAATTTTCTTACTCATAATTTGAATAATTTTTCAGATATTTTTATGAAATACTGCAAAGATGTGGCATTGATACTAAATAATTGAAAAATAATAGGCTTAATCAAAATACTGATTGTAGGGCGCTGCATTGACTTTTTAGAAAGTGGGGCACAAGGTTTGTCTCTTGTCTCCATTAAACTGGCTATAAAAACCTTTATACATCGCGTTGAATTCGTTAGCGCCAAGAGAATTGTTGTAGCTTTTAAGGGAAGATGTGGTCAAATCATAACTAAAAGTAAAACGGAGGTTGTTTATTTGCAAACCTACCATCGGAATAATGGCATCGCCGCTTCTGTAAAATAAACCACCGATAATTTGCTTATCCCCGCCTCCTGAAAGATCATAGGCTGCATTTAAACCTAACGAAAATTCAGTGGCTCCTGCCATAGTAGTGAAATAGGCGGCGGGATTTATAATGACCACGTCACTGGTTTTTATGATGGCATTCAAAAAAGCAATATGTCTCATAGCAATGCGGCTGTCATCCCCTTCTTCAAAGAAAGTTTCCTTGGGTTTATTTATATGCTGAATGGAGTAGCCCGCGTTAAGATAGATATCTTTCGTAGGAAAATAAGCATAATTTAGGCCTGCCTGCAGATCCAAATAACTTGAACTATTAGTAAGCAACTGAACAGATGTTGGCAAGCTGCTATTAAAAAATTGACCATCGAATTGATCCGGGAAAGTTAATTTGCTCTGGTCAATTCTTTTATTGGTCCAGCCTATATTAAAGCCCGCGGAAAGCAGACTACTAGCCCCCATCATCTGGTGGTATGCTGCCGAGCCGTATGCCTGAGTCGAAGTAAGACTGCCAGAGCCTGCCACATCTCGAATAATAACGCCTCCTAAACCCATCCAACCATTTTCGAACCGGTTTCTAAAAACCTGTGCGTCTCCAGAAATACTCATCGTTTGGTAGGGCACTGCCATAATATTGGAATATTGATTACGGTAAGAAGCACCCAGCCGATAATCGGCATCCGGAATAAAACCGGTATTTGCAGGATTGGTCAATAATGGATTATTGAAAAACTGCGAAAAATGTAAATCCTGGGCATGACTTTGTAATCCAACAATTAATGAAGCAAGAAAAAAAAATAATATTTTCATCCATTTATTCATTCTTAAATTCATTTATCGTAATAAGGTGATATCGCCTGTTTTTGTAACCTTTTTACCATCCGAGAATTGAACCGACAATGTGTATGCATAAACGTCCATCGGTTGCAATTTACCCTGAAAAGTTCCATCCCAGCCGCTCTTTTGATCACTACTTTCAAATACTTTCTGCCCCCATCTGTTATAAATGGTCCAATGCAATTCTTTTATTCCAAAGCCGGCCACTTTAATAACTGAATTCGTCCCGAATTTCCCAGGGGTAAAAGCTGACGGCACATCCACCAGCGGCCTTATCAAAGACGCAACCGCTATACAGGTATCATCGCTACAGCCAGTTTCATTGGCGGCATTCAGACATACATTGTAGGTGCCGGTTTCATCGAATATATGGCTCGGGTTTACCATATTTGACGTATCGCCGTCACCAAAATTCCAAACATAATTGACACCTCCTACAGACTGGTTTACAAAGTTGGTAAAAGTATTTTCTTTTGGAGGATTAGGACTGTAGGTGAAAGACGCCGTTGGTATTGGGCTTACGGTGATAGTAAAAGTGGTTTTATCGGTTTTATTGCATGAAGTAGAATCGAATGCGGTCAACGTAACTAAATATGAACCTATATTCGGGTATAAATGAGTTGGATTTTCATCTGCTGAAGTAGTACCATCCCCAAAATCCCATAAAAAGCTTAGCCCACCCAATGAATTATTGGTAAACACGGCATTATACGGCACACAACCGCGAGAGGGAGTAGCAAATGCTGCCTGTACCTGAGGCGATAAGCGAATGGTTTTGACCGTATCGTCAGGCGAATTGCAATAAGTAGTATCATTGATACTTAATGTTACTTTATAAGTTCCTGCACTCGCATAAGAATGGTTGATCGGCGGCATCAATCCCTGGATGACCGGCGGCGTATTATCGCCAAAATCCCAGGTGAATATATTGTTGGCAAATACACCAAAGTTAGGCTTAGACATGTTAGTAAAAGTGTAGGCTAAATTGGTACATGGGGGAATTTTTTCAGAAATAAAATTGAGGTTTGCCTTGTTATTTCCTGCCTTGATGGTTCCATAAGAAGTATCAGAAATATTGCATGTTGTACTGTCTATACTCACCAACATTACATGATATAACCCAACATTCAGATAAGTGTGACTTGCGGAGGGGGCTGTTGTCGTATCGCCAGTTCCATCTCCAAAATACCAATAGTACCTTTTTCCCTTTTTTAATGTGTCTGAAAAATTGACCAGTAATGGAACACACCCTACTGAATCATTCACCTTACCATCGATGGTGCTTTGCAAACCTGCATGTACACCCGAGAAATCCATTTCTATTTTCAACATACCAAGATTGCACTGCCCGTTATTCCCTGTTGAATTATTCTTTGGCCCCCACACTCCCGGCGGACTGCCAGGAAATAACACTCCCTTGAAGCAGTTGGCACACATGGCTTCGTAAATAACGCCATTCGGATCAAACCTACTTGTTCCGCCATCCACATGATCGCCAAATGTTCGTGGATTCGTCACGGAAAGGGGCGGATCTTCCTGTCCGAAAAACGTTGCATACAACAAAGAATCCGCGTCTTTTCTCAAAACAATAAAATAAAAATCACTTCCGGAAGCATCTGTCTTAGGTTTTATCGCATTAGGAGTCGTTGCCATCCCAATGGTATTACTTGGATTAAATCCCGTGCCCTGATTCGACTTACCACCCCAGCCGGCCACATACACATTTTCGCACCGATCTACCAAAAAGGCAGTAGGTGAAATATTAGGAAAAGTTGCATTTACAGACCCAAAAACCGTCTGGTAAATAACTTTGCTAAGATCAGGATTCAATTTGGTGACAAATTGTTTAGAATTTAGATTAGAATACGATGCATTAATCACCTTCATATTACCCTCTGATGTACCGTTTACGTAAATATTACCCGCCTTATCTCTACCTATTCCGTATATCTGATCTGCCTGGTCTGTGCCGATATAAGTTCCACCGATCAATGTGGACGCAGTATTGTTCAATTCGGTAATAAACCCATCACAGACTCCTCCAATAAAACTTGGATTTAAACTTCCAGGTGTAATACCTTTAAAATCAAGACTAGAAGTACCGCCAGCAACGTAAATATTTCCATTATCCGCCAACGCCAATACATAGGCGGCGTCATTTTCTTTACCACCCAAGAATGTACTAAAAAGAACCGAATTACAATCGGGGCTCAATTTTAGCACTACGCCATCCTGCGCCCCTCCTATTGTTCGCTGAAAAACTCCTGCTGTTGTTGGAAAATCCGGTGATTGAGTACAGGAAGCCACATAAATATTATTGGATGCGTCCAGTAAAACCTCGCTGCGCGCATCATCTCCATAGTTTCTTTTTAGCGAATTCAGGCCGCCAGGAGTGCTGTTTTCATCAGCTATATTTACACCATCGCTACCGGTTCCGCCTATTTTCATAGAGCCCAGCAGTTTTCCTCCGCTTGGATCTAATTTACTAACTACAATATCCCAACCGCCATTAGGCCAGGTAGTATTAGGGTCGGCAGGACCGAATTTATTTGTAACCGGATAATCATCTGATTTAGATCTTCCTGCAATGATGAGATCGCCTGCCGCATCTACGATCAGGCTGTTTGGTTGTTCTTCGTCGGCGCCTCCAAGATAAGTAGTATAAATCATATTTCGTCCGTCAGGAGAAAGTTTTATAATGGCAATATCAAACGCGCCGTTGTAAGTTTGATCATACCCGGCAGAAGAAGGAAATCCTTGACCAAAGGCAATTCCACCTCCATAAAACGATCCATCAGGCCCATACGTAGCGGTCATCCCCCAGTTATCGGCGCGACTTCCGGAATAACTGAAAAATATTTCTGTAGGATCTATTATCAAAGTTTTATCAGGCGAATAGTCTTTTACTTTAAACCTTACTACGTCCCCTTTTACTTCATAACGACAATCCAACTGCTTTTTTTCGTTGCTATCAAGCTGGTAAGTGGATGGTTCTAATTCCTTGCTTTCCCCCATGGAAGTAGTAATTTTCAGTTCTCTGTTCTTTACCTTTATTTTATCCGCACCAAAGTATTTCATTGCGATATCAGCCACTTTAGCGCCAGGGTGCACTATAAAATCGTACTTTAAATTACCACCGCCATCTACGTAATAGTGCACATCAATTCCGGGATATAAATTTTCATAAGTAACGCCCATGTAAGTTTTACACCCAGACGCCCATTTATTCTTATCACTCCCTATAAAATAATTGGTGACCCCTGGCAACAGTTTATCCGGAATAATGCTGGGAGTTTGAGCGTTTAAAAATGTGACTGAATAGTTATGGGAACGTACCGTATTCAACGGCTTGCCTGATGCGCCGGCAATCTGTCGGGAATTAGTATTTGCATTGGATACGCTATGTCGTTGTTCTTGAATATTTTCAAGATCTTTCGGATTGTATTGAACAATATTGAACCCATTTTCCAATAAATAAAAAGAACCGCTTCCCGCTTCGCTTTTAAACTTCACCTTTGAATCCCATTGCCCTTTGTTCTCAATAAATTGAACCTGGGCAAATATTTTTTGTGATAGAAATAACAAGACAGCTATCAGAGAAAGAATAAAAATGTGTGGTCTTAATCTTTTCAAGTGAAGTAAGTTTTATTATAAAAGTATAAGCAAATTTTTCAAAACTCCATAAAAAAGGAAAGAAAAATTAAAAATTAAATTTACGACAGAATAGCAAGAGAAGTTT
The DNA here is from genome assembly GCA_036509585.1 of Hanamia sp. Classification (GTDB taxonomy): domain Bacteria; phylum Bacteroidota; class Bacteroidia; order Chitinophagales; family Chitinophagaceae; genus Ginsengibacter. The sequence continues at coordinate 30,195 of DATCFI010000251.1, forward strand.
TAATTAATTTATCCTCCAATTGATTTAATAGCGAATTAACATAGGGATTTTAAGTATAAATTATGAAATTTTACTCCATGCGGTTTTCCCTTCTTGACTTACCAGAAATTCTTTTAGGCAGCGATTTTCTTCTTTGAACAGTACGGCATCATCCTCAATTATTTTTTCCGCTGTTAGCCTGGCAGCTTCCAGTATTTTCTTGTCCTCAATGATATTTGCCAATTTAAAATCGAGCAAACCGCTTTGCCTGGTTCCTTCTATATCGCCCGGCCCACGTATCTCCAGGTCTTTTTCGGCTATTTTGAAACCATCATTGGTATCGCACATAATTTTCAATCGTTGCCGTGCATCTGCAGATAATTTCACTTTCGTTACGAGTATGCAATAGCTTTTTTCATTACCCCTCCCTACTCTTCCCCGAAGTTGATGCAATTGCGGAAGGCCAAATTTTTCAGCGCTTTCTATCACCATTACGCTGGCATTAGGTACATTAACACCCACTTCTATCACTGTAGTAGAAACCATTATTTGCGTATCGCCCGTTACAAAGCGATTCATGTTTGTTTGTTTTAGGGCTGCCTTTTGCTTACCGTGAACCATACTAATATAATATTTCGGTTCGGGGAAATAAGCTTTCACCTCTTCATATCCTTTCATCAGGTTTTCAAAATCAAGCTTAGCAGATTCTTCTATCAATGGGTAAATAATGTAAGCCTGGCGGCCTTTTTTCACTTCGGATTTTATGAAATTCATGACCTCTGGCCTCGAATATTCCATGCGATGAACGGTAGTGATGGGGATTCTCCCGGGAGGCATTTCATCCATAATACTGTAATCAAGATCTCCATATGCCGTCAATGCGAGCGTCCGTGGAATCGGCGTCGCAGTCATTACGAGAATATGTGGATGAAGTTCATTTTTTTCCCACAGCTTCGCCCTTTGTGCTACGCCAAAACGATGTTGTTCGTCAACAATAGCGAGACCAAGATTTTTAAAAATAACAGTATCTTCTATCAAGGCGTGCGTGCCGGTAATGATATCTAATTCACCATCGGCGCATTGCTGCAGGACAGTTCTTTTTTCCTTAGCGGTGGATGAACCCGTTAGGATTCCGATTTTTACGGGAAGATGATTCAGCAATGACTTTAAACTGTCAAAATGCTGCCGCGCCAATATTTCGGTGGGAGCCATAAAACAACTCTGATATCCATTGCCAGTTGCGATTAGCATCACCATCAATGCCACCATCGTTTTTCCACTGCCTACGTCGCCCTGCAAGAGCCTGTTCATTTGCCTGCCACTACCTACATCTTTTCTTATTTCTTTCAATACTTTTTTCTGAGCGCCCGTAAGTTCAAATGGCAAATGATGATTATAAAAATCATTAAAATGTTTACCTACTGTTGAAAAAACGAGGCCTTTTGAAAAAGAATGCCGTTTGAATCGTAACAAACCCATCCGCAACTGCGATAAAAAAAGCTCTTCAAATTTTATGCGCTGCGCTGCTTTTTCATAGTCGACTTGGGAAGGCGGAAAATGAATATTTTTGTACGCATCAAAACGCTTCACTAGATGGAATCTATTTATGATTTCAGCAGGAATATTTTCGGGTATATCTTTCTCCGAAAGCATCTTCAATAGAATCCCCGTCAAACCGCCCAGCTGTCTGCCACCCATACCTCTGGCTTTTAATTTTTCAGTGGCAGAATAAACGGGTTCGAGAAAACCTTTGGCATTTTTATTTTCTTCTGTTAGCAACTCCATTTCGGGGTGAGTGATCTGTGGTGTGTTCATGAAAAATCCCGCCTTTCCAAATACCAGAAACGGAGCTCCAATTTGCATTGATTTTTGTACCCAGTTAATTCCCTGAAACCACACCAATTCGAGCTCGCCGGTGCCATCATAAAGCGTAGCAATCAGCCGTTTCGAATATTTTTCACCAAGTACTTCAACGGAAGTTATTTTCCCTTTTACCTGCACGTAATCTGTTTGGCTATTTATTTTGCTGATAGGTGTTATTTGAGTACGATCAATATGCCTAAACGGAAAATATTGCAATAGATCGTTAAAGGTAAATATCCCGGCTTCTTTTTTCAAAATATCAGCCTTAAATGGACCAACGCCTTTTAAGTATTCAATGGGATTATTTAATATGGAAACGATGTTACTGATAAAATAATGATTTCAAACGGTGATGAATACAAATATAATAATTGGCGTGAAGCAAAAGACACTAAGTTCCAAAGAACTGGACTTGCACAAGAGGAACAATAAAGAGTGAAAAAAATAGTTATGATAAAACAAATATGTTAAAAACCTGACCGAAATTTTATTTTAATTAATAAAAAACACCAGAAGCCTCGTCAAAACCTATATTTGCAACTCACTAAAATAGATAATCCATATTTTAGTGTGACATTAATTGATCCAAGGCTATGAAAATACACTCGGACTTTTTCAATTCGTTTGTATTTTCAAGAGCTATAATCTTTGAAAAACTAAATTGACAGCAATGAAGAATTACTGCAAAAAGCCTTATTTACCGCTCACTTTCTTACTAATTTTCTTAATTCATCTTCCGTTCGTTTTTGCCAAATCAAAATCTGCGCCTAGTTATGTTAATCTAAATTCTAAACCGGATGCTCATTTAAATTTGAATTCACAAAGCGCGATTATTTATGATAGTTTAAAGTTAGATTCACTTGGCTTATCCAGGCAGGCATTTATAGATGGCGTAAAAGGATACGATTATCTCAAGTCTATCGGCAAATTGTCTAACGACAACGTGTTGACGATCGCTGATTTTAGCCTGCCTTCAAACGAAAAACGCTTGTTTGTAATAGATATGGAAAATTTTCAGGTGCTTTATAATACCTATGTAGCACATGGACGCAATTCAGGAAGAGAATATGCCAATAAATTTTCAAACTCGCCACGGAGCAATATGAGTAGTCCGGGTTTTTATGTAACCCAGAATACTTACTACGGAGAACATGGTTTTTCGTTGAGATTGCAGGGTGAAGAAAAAGGAATTAATGACAATGCTTTAAGCAGAGCGATTGTAGTTCATTGTGCGAATTATGTAAGTGAAAAATGGGTTCAGGATTTGGGATATATTGGCCGCAGTCTTGGATGTCCTGCGCTTCCGGAAAAATATGCAAAGCCTATTATAGAAACTATAAAGGATGGATCATGCTTTTTCATATACAGCCCCAGTCAAAAATATCTTTCGAGATCACAACTACTACAAAAAGCATCATAAAAATTAAAATATCATAGCCTCATTATTGAGGCTTTTTTTGTTGCAGCAGACGAACAAAAAATCAGATTTTTCATTTTCTAATCCCGACCTATTGCTTTCTCTCATTGTCAGTGCCGGTTGATTTTTCCCATTCCCGATTGACTATTCACCATTTGTGATCATCACCACCCACTAATCACATTTCTCTTTAATCCACTGTTTTTCGTCTTTTTGCCAGTACCTGTCCATTATAAAAGTTCCGAACGGGAGTAGAGAAGCCAGAAATGATAGAAGCATTTTACTAAATTTCCATTCCAGGTTTATTTTCACGGTTATCAATGCCAGGATGAAAAGCATAAAAAGCAGCCCATGAACCCATCCTACATATAAAACCATTTGTGGGTCGCCGGCAAGGTATTTTAAAGGCATCGCGATGAATAAGAGGGTAATAAAAGATATTCCTTCTGCAATGCCGGCCATCCTTAGCCTTCCGATGGCGCTGTTGGAAAATGATAATTTCATTCCTTATGTTTGTTTTATAGTGGAAATATTGGTTGCTTGCCGTGCGAATGTAACCCTGCTTCTCAAAAAAGAAAAACGATTTTTATAATTCTTTGCCGATTGCCTTATATCCGATTGCCTTATATATGTCATCACGGTAGGTTTATTTATACCTTTTTTATTTGCGTGCAATATCAGTTACAACACTCACAAGCCCATTAAATAATGGCATCGAAATAAATATCAGTAAACCACAACAAGTAAGCGGCGATAGAATTACGGTAGATTTTAATGCTATTTTATCTGATAAGAACAGTTGAACCTTTTTTGAAGAATTGTTTGCCGGTATCGCGCAGCGTATATTTTAAAGTCCATATATACACATCGGCAAGCTGTGGCTCGCCTTTAAAAGTGCCATCCCATTTTTTAGTCCAGTCATTTGACTGAAAAACCAACTGGCCTAAACGGTTGTAGACTTTAAATTCAAGATTGTCTGCCTTATAAGCGTTGAGCGGATAAAGATAATCGTTCAGGTTATCGCCATTAGGAGTAAATGCATTGGGGACCGCTATGTAGCAACTTTTTAAGACCGTGATCGAATGAACCGCAGTATCAAGACAACCGGCATCATTACCGACGACCAGCGTCACCGGGTAATTCATTTCCTCTGTCGAAATCGGGTATTTCTGATAAGGTGGATTTTGTTCATTACTTGTATTCCCGTTTTTAAAATCCCAGCTATAAGAAATAATATTGCCAATACTTTGATTTTGAAAAACCGCCGAGTCCTCGGGGCAGATAATATTACTGGTTTCAAATGCCGCTTTTAATTCATTTCCAAGCGAAATAATTTCTTGTGTAGTATCGCTACAAAAACCATTGGAAACTGCCAACTGAATGGTCTTTTTACCATTCGGCCGAAAGTACATCACCGGGTTTTGAAGATCGCTGGTTCCATTATAGTCCAATTGCCAGTGCCATTGATTTACACCGTTTCTACCATCATGCAAAAACTGCACGGTATCCATTTTACATCCCGCGGCTACATGAAAAGTAAAATCAGCAGATACTGTATCCTTTATAGTAAAATTCAAAGTTGCCCCTACAGGAGTTTGTTGGGTACATTCATCCAATATGGTATTGCCATCACTGCCCGTCTTCAACGTTATCTGATAAGTGCCTCCAACAACAATAGCCGAAGATAGATTGAGTGTGATTGTTGGGGTAAGTCCATTGGCACAATTGGTTGTAGCGCTTACTATATTCAAATTAGAAGGTCCGGTTACTGTGAAGTCACTACCATCAGCAGCTACAGAATTGCACAGGATATTCTTTTTAAAAATTAACTGTAATGATCGTGGCGCGCATTGCAAAGGTGACAGGCTATCCATTGGTGTAGGGGCCAGTGGAACTATCTGCAACGGCAAAGAACTACCTACCGGAATTGGAGTATCGCAATTATCTAACAATGTATTTCCGTCAGTACCTTCTTTTACACTTAATGTATAATTTCCAACCGGGAGCGGGCCGCTTAGTTGCAATACCAACGAATCCATATCAAACCCTGTGCAAACAGATGTAGCCGAAACGATTTTAGTAGTGCCCGGCGACAACGTGAAATCGCTGCCATCTGCCGCAAGACTACTGCACTGCATGTGTTTATTAAGTTGCACATAAAGTTCAGTGGCGCTGCAAGAAGATGTCAATTCTTTCATTGCCGGCTTGGTAGTATCAGTAATGCTCGCCGTACCACCTCCAAAAGAAAGTCCGTAGCCACTTTGCGAATCTGTAAAATGGCTTACCAATAAAATATAATTATGTCCTGCGATCAGTTTGGGCATCGCTGAAAACCGAGGCTCAGTGCCGTCGTAGGCTGATGCGCATTGAATAAAATTA
>DATCFI010000252.1:0-2662 GCA_036509585.1 Hanamia sp.
CGACCTTTTTGAAATAGAAAAGTGTTCGTTGATTGAAGTGTGCTTTTTTGTTAATCACTTAGGCGTTAAAAAAATAAATTATCGGGGAAAAGTAAAAAAATTTAAAAAGTTCACGGATGCAGCGTTTTCTCATCATTGAAGATTGGCATAATTATTATTTCCGGCAGCAGCTCCCGCATCGCGCTGATCCCAATAGGCGATGGAGTATTGCTTCCATAGCTGATCTGTTTCAAAGCCCGTATAGCCGTAGGATCCATCACCCGGACCGCCATGTATAAAAAGTATCATTATTTTAGAAGCGGTATTTCCTTTAACCCAAATTGGCATATCGGCGCCTGCATTGCTGAGCCAGAAAATGTCGTTGGCATTTGTTGATAATCGAACTGCTTCTTTCTTACAACTGGTTAAGGTTACCAACGATAATATGATAATGAAAATTTGCTTCATTTTTCTGTTGATTTCTTTACTTGCTTTTGTTTTACGGAAATATGGAAACGGTTAAAATGATATTTGAATGCAAGCCAAACAGAAAAATGCGGAAGTACAAAACTGTTGTAAGGATATTGTATCCAAAGAGAGGGTTTTATATCAATTGCAAAAGGTCTGGGCTTGGTGCTCCTTTCAAAATTGTGCCCGAAAACTGCGGCAAAACCAGTAATGGCATAATACTTTCCAAAATCATTCAATATTTTTACGTTACCGTTATTATCCACTGAATATACCGTGCCGTCATAAAATGTTCTCATTACTCCTATGCTTGCCAGCCATTCAAAGTAATAAGTTTTTTCTTTATGATATCGTTTGCCTATTGATTGAAATAAATAGATTCCAGTGTTATTATATGGATATCGGTAAAATCCTATATTACTGGCAATAATTAAATCCGAGTATTTTGTTGTTTCTTCCCCCGCTTTATTTTTTGTAAATACTACTTTACTTCTTACCGGAAAATCAACTCCTGCAGCAGTGCCAAAACTTTGAGGGAAATCATAAAAAAACGAACCGTTAAAATATATGGGCTTAATAACCTTCAAGCTATCCTGTGCTTTGCCATCGACTCTTAACAGCCACATTAATATGAATAAACATAAGAATATTTTTGAACTCAGGCTTTTCAAGTTTTCTATTTTGAATAACAAATGTAACATAACGTAATACTGAATAGTCACAGTATTTACTTCTTTAGTGGCTTGTTAATTTTTTTTATTCGCTCCCCAGCTCTATCCATAAATATTTGTGAGGATTGTATGCTCGATAAAATTACGTGAAGCTACCTTCCTTAGCGGTAGCTTCAACTGACAAAGTAGACGGTGTGTCGGCTTTGATATACCTTCAGCGTGTAAGAAACTCCCGTACTTGTAGTTCACACAATGATTGAATTCAATTTCCTAATCCAATTTAATAATTTTGACATTCCCGATGTTGAGGCCTTTGTTTATGACAGCATTTCCTTTGTATTCTAATTTGGCTTCTCCGTACGAAGTAATCCTAATCGATTCCGAAGCGTTGATCTGGAAATCCGCTTCCCCATACGCAGTAATCTTAGCGGTATTGCTTTTGATAGCAAAGTTTTTCACTTGGCCTTCGCCGTAAGCAATAAATCTTTGATCTTTGATGGTTCCGGATTTTGTTTCCAAAGAGCCTTCTCCATACAAGGTGGTCTGAAGTTTTCCAAGGTTCACTTGATCAAAAATCACATGGGATTCTCCATAGATTTTTAGTTTAAAATTATCACCCGTCAGCATGCTTTTGCAAAGCTGGGTTTCTTCGCCACGAATAGAAAGGTCATTCAGAGTTTTGTAAGTTACGGTGGCAGTAACAACGGTTCCTTCGTAGACCGATTTCTTTTCCTTATGCCCGTTTTGATGAGTGGTTTCGTTTTTCGGAAGTTCTTTCTGCCCTTGCAGGTAAATACGAAGTATGTTGTCGTTTACTTCGATGTGAATGCTATCCTTGCTTACGGTGCTATGTTCAATCGTCACGCTTTCTTTATCTCCCTGGATAAAAGTTACCTGTATATTCGGACTTATGGTCACTTTTGTGAAGGGCTTCACATTAGTGGTGGTTTGGGCAAATGATACCTGGGCAAGAAAAATGATGATGAGTAAAAAAATGTATTTTGATTTTGATTGATTCATGTTTTATTGTTTTGTCGTTTTATCGCAGTTAATAATTTTATCTTTTTTTAAAAGCTCCAAATATCGCGTTCATTGTCGGGACTCACTTGATGATTTTTATGATTAATGAAACATTCACATCTTATCAATAGTAAACCAACAAATTCTCAACATTCCTATTTCATTCCCGATTGGCAATTCATAATTCCCGGTTTGTTAGCTTCTCATCAGTGAACAAACAGCCGCCCGCCCGGATGACATTGGTGGGACGGGAATGACGCAGTCGGGTAGGAATAACCGGAATTTTCATTTTCATATTGTTACGCCTCGTCCCAACCCTTCTCCTCGCGGAGAAGGCCACGCTTCCGCGACTCGCCTACTACTTTTCAACTCGTTTTCACATTAATTAATCAGCACATCAGCTAATTTATTTATAGAATAAAGCAGATAGGTCGTGATGAATTGAATAGTATTTGTTTTAAGCTAATAATATTAGTATATTTGAGCTAAAATTATTAGCCATGTTTACAGGAATGAGTTTAATA
>DATCFI010000253.1:0-8301 GCA_036509585.1 Hanamia sp.
TCTGAATGAATTCTTTTATCGCTTTAACAGACGGGGATTTGATAAAACTATATTTCACAACCTTCTAGAAAGAATGGTTAAGAGTGACCCCATTTATCAAAAGGTATTCACGACTTAAACGATTTATTCTATAAATTTAAAAAGTTCACGGATGCAGCGTTTTCTCATCATTGAAGTTGACAACGTTAGAATCCATCGTCGCAAAGGTTGCCAATCTTAGAATTCAATCCGGGCGAAAAGTTAACATTTTTCACACTTTTTAATCTTTATTTTTAAACCACCTGGTTAATGAAACCACCAGGCAACAACCCTTTGAAATTATATCTCCGCCATTTATTGCTTTTAGCTGGTATCGTTTGCTATTCATGTGCCAACGCGCAACTTATTACCGGTGTCTGGAAAGGTAAGATCGATCACAAAAATGTAGAACTTAAAATAGTAAAAGACGGGGACAGTCTCACCGGCACCAGTTACTATTACCAATCGCCAAACAGTTACAGACGGTATAGTATAAAAGGCTATTTCGATGACCGCGACAATAGTGTGGTATGGTGGGATGATCAATTGATTGATGAGAAAAACAGTAACAAACTTTTGCCCGCAAAGAGTGCCACTCCTTACCGCTCAACAGCAGATTTTAATTGCCCCGGTGGCACCAAAATGTACCTCAATGGAAAGGCCGCTTTAAAAGGTGATGATAATCAGCCAATGAAACCGGTGGACCTGCAAAAATTTACGGAGCATACTTTCAATGATGAATGGGATTTTGTAATTGATAATTATACCGTCGGCGCCAACGACCCCGGATTGATTGACAGCATTGGTCAAATAGCTTTTGTAAAACCGTTACCTCGTGAACCGACCCCGGCAGAGGACGTGCGGCAAAAGCCATCGCCCAAACCGGTGACTAAAAAACCCAACAAGCAGGTATCCATTCCTGTCACTACCAATAAACCGAGTGTAACACCAGCTCCGCAACGGGTTAAAGAACCAGTTGTCGCGGAGGTGCCGTTAACCAATGAACAAAAGTTTGCCACACGTAGCAAAAAAGTGGTACAAGAGATACCGGTAAGTGGCGACTCAATCGAATTGAAGTTTTATGATGATGCCATCGTTGATGGCGACTCCATCGCTATTTTTCTAAACAACCGGCTGCTGGTTGAGCATATTCGCCTGGCGGAAACACCGTATACCATCAAACTGGCTGTTGCCACATTGCAGGAATCAAACGAGTTAGTAATGGTCGCGGAAAATCTTGGAACCATTCCTCCGAATACTGCACTGATGATTGCCATGGTAGATGGAAAGCGCTATGAAGCAAGACTGGAAAGCACGGAGCAAAGCAGTGCCGTTATCCGGTTCATCCGTAAGGAACCGTAGCGGGAAAATGCCCTCATCAATGAATGCAGTAAACAAACTTATAAGTGTAATTTCTATTTTTTATATCTTCTGTTTATAACGCACCTTTTTAAAATCCCTGCAAGAAACACCCTCTCTAACGCCATTGCAAGGAGCCGAATTAAATGTCATTCTTATTGTCGATGCAAGTAGTGACACGGCAATCTCATCATTATCTTGTGGATGAAAATGGTTAGGCGGCAACCTGCTAAATAAATTAAATGCCGTAGGCCAGGAGGACCAGGCGGCGGCATTAAAATCATGCAGTAAAAAAATATTCATCCCAGCATTGACTATAACCAAATGCAGAAATTATGAAATGGATTACGCCGCGCGCAGGCAAGGAAAAACCCGCGGAGCGGTGGTGTTTTCCTTGAACTTTTTGGTGACTTTTTTTTTCAAGAGAAAAAGTGACAAGCAAAAAACTATCGGTCAGGCCGCGGAAGAAAGCGGCCCGACCGGACAAAACGCTATACAGAAGAAGACGTCGGTATGAAACAAATAAATTCCTCCCCTTGCTTCGTATCCTCACGAAACATTCTTAAACCCTGAAAGAATCCCTCTTTAATGATTTGTCTTGAGCGTCGTTACAATCGCCAACGATTTTTTCACGTGTTCATCAGCCGATATATGATCCGTCTTCGATGAAAAGACGGCAACAATTTTGCCATTTTTATCAATAACAAATGTGGTCCGAGGGATAAAACCATGCGTAACCTGCGCTCCGGTTACATCTTTAACACCGGGTTGTGGAGGTGTCAATTCCAAACCATACTTCGCTGCAATTTTACCTCCTGAGTCTGAAGCTACTGCAAATTTTCCTGCACAGTAATCGGGGTTAGATGAGAACGACTTCAATCGCTGAATATCATCTGCTGACACACCGATAATCGTGGCTCCTGCTGCCGTAAATTTATCCTTTAAATCGGCGAAAGTATGTGCTTCCAAATCACAGCCACCTGTGTAGGCAGCAGGATAGAAGTATAGTACCACAGGCCCTTTGGCAAGAGCTTTTTTTAATGAAAATTCGAATTCGTTGCCGGCCTGGCTGGCCTTGGCGGTGAACGTAGGTGCTGTCGAACCGTTTGACAATACCACCGATTGGGCAAAGCTACACTGGGTAGTGGAGAGCAAAAGCCCGAAAATTAAAAGGGCGAGATAATTTCTCTTTGACATGATGACTTGTTTTTGAATACGATTATAAAATCCAAAACAAAACTACAAACAATTGAGGGATAAATGATGGAGATAGTGGGGAGCCATTTCAAATCCGACAGCTTTCAGATGTCGGAGGGATTCTATGGTTGCTAACTTTAGAGATAGGAGTTTTAAGTTTGGAATAGTTTTTTAAAGGTTGGCGACCTTTGCTACATAAGGAGCTGCGCAACAGGCACGGAAGAATGCGCCAACAAGGGGACAGATCGCGACCTGCTACTACGGTTTTAAATATGACTTACATAGTTACCCGAAGACTTTGTGTTGACCATATTCTTAATACAACATCAAATTCTGTGATGATCCGAAACCCAATTTTGGACGATCTGCTTTATCTCTTTCGGACTCATGTTTTCTTTGATGGCCCTTTCAGACAACGCGGCATATTCGTCATCGCCGGCAAAGCGTAGTGCAATGATCTGACGTCTTGTTAGGCGGCTGTCTTGAGTTTTACCGGTCAGGCGATGGCTCCGTAAATTTTCTTCCAATCGTATGATACGGTCCTGGTTGCCTGCTGCGAACTTGCGCATGTACCAAAACAATAAAAGCAAACTGAACCCAACCAGCAGAAAAAAAACAGTTTCGTAGCTTACCCCTTTTTGTATGATCAGAATAATAGCAATCACTAATGCAGCCAGGATAGGTATACCTGTCAGTAGATGAAAGCCTGGCACGAAACGCGTGTGATTTTTGAAATTTTGATCGTCCATTTTAGTTTTTCTTTATTTAATTGAAAAGATTATTTCCCTGCTGCCGAAGATAGGCCGTTTAGGATTGGTTGATGTGTATTTGTTCCTTCGAATAAGGCCCCTGCTGGCACAAGTTACGCTTGTGTTATTAACTGATTATTAATTCAGTCAATCATTATCCGCTCAACCAGGCTAAAAATACAGTAAAGCGATAAATTTTAATGATTTTTATTTTGATGGAATTAGAAAGCACAAGCGGAATGCTCGCGCTACGAATTTATACTTCAACGTTGCGCCAAGGGTGGCACTACAATAATCTATCACGAAATTGGCACAGATACCTCAACGCCATTTTTCCTTTACTGCATATTTGAGCCAGTATGGGAACCGGGGAGCAGTGCCTACAAATAAACTTCAAACTTTTCAAATGTTGAAGTGTTGTTTTTCATGATTATCTAAAATATTGTAACAAAATTATAGCGGTTCCTAAAGCAATTTCAAAAGGCATAATGAAGTCAAAGTATTTTCCGGCAGAACCAACTTTAACTCTTGAGAATAATCTACCCAATCCTGAAAAAACTACCACAATACCAATAAAATAAAGTAAGCTGCTTTCATGTTGAATATTAAAAAATACCCAACCTACCAGGAAGCCCAAACCAAAATAAATTCCACTTAAGAATCTAAAGAGGTCATCTAAAATGCGCTGTGGCGGTATATTTTTAGGTAAGAAATAATTAGCTCCTTTTAATAAGAGATTCATTCCTCCTAACAGGCAAATCAATGTAACAATGCCTAATAAAATTTTCAAGGTTAATTCCATGCTATTTTTAGAGTTTTATAATTTGCATTATGGTAGAGCTTGCTGTTGTACTGGTTTTGATATTGGCGGTGATGAACTCCGCTGTTGGGGCAAGTGTTCGCGTTTGTAATTCAGTCAACCATTACCCACTCAACCAGGATAAAAATACAGTAAATTGATAAATTTTAATCATTTTTATTTTAATGGAATTAGAGGGCACAAGGCGGATGTTTGCGCTAAGAATTAAACTTCAACCTTACACCAAGGAGGGGTATTACTGGATGCTATGATAGAGACCTGCGCCAGATGGGAGACACGAATCAGGACAGTAGCATGGCTACCGCACAAAACCATAGCAACTAAGCTGGCAACAACGGGTAGTTACAGCTTTATTTAATATATTCGTATCCTATGTACTATATAGTGTATGGTCTTTTCTACTTGTTTTCCCTGCTGCCAATGCGCATCTTGTATATTATTTCAGATGGAATATACCTCGTTGTTTATTATTTAATTGGCTACCGGAGAAAAGTGGTAATGAATAACCTCGAAATAGCCTTCCCTGAAAAATCAAATGAAGAGCGGGTAAAAATTGCCAAATCGTTTTATCATAACCTACTTGATTCCTTTATAGAAACCATTAAATCGGTAAGCGCTTCCAGCCGTTTCCTGGAAAAAAGGGTAACTGCTAACTGGGAAGTGCTTGAACCTTTATTTAAAACCGGTAAAAGTTGCCAGCTTCACCTGGGGCATACATTTAACTGGGAATGGGGCCATCATGTATTGGGTAACCACACAAAATACCAGGTGCTGGTAGTATATATGCCCCTAAGCAGTCCTGTATTCGAAAGATTAATGTATAATTTACGCACGCGGCACGGAAATAAGTTTATTGCCGCAGGCAATATGAGTAAATCAAAGGAAACATTTAAGGATACCCAATATCTCATGGGCCTCGTTGCTGACCAGAGTCCCGGCAATCTCAATAGTGCTTACTGGATGAACTTTTTTGGCAAGCCAACGGCTTTTGTGTCCGGTCCGGAAAAGGGAGCAAGAGCGGGTAATTTACCGGTGTTATTTGCCCATATTGTAAAACCTAAGCGTGGCCATTATCAAGCCGTTTTAGAACTTGCCTGTGAAGATCCCTCCGCGCTGCCGGAAGGAGAACTGACTTTGCGGTATGCCCGTTACATGGAAAAAATAATACGCGCAAATCCTGAAATGTGGTTATGGAGCCACCGGAGATGGAAAAGAAGTTGGAATGAGGCATATACAAACAATTGGATTGGAGAGAACCTTATTAAAAAATAAAAAAATGAATAAATCAAACCTATTGATTGCCTGCATTCCTGTACTCGCATTGCTGCCGATGAGCGGCCATTCGCAAAACCAACCTCTTGGCCTGTTTGATGAACATGCGGATGTAGGAAATCCTTCTTTAAAAGGAAATGCTGTTTATAATAAAGAAGATCAGACTTACCAGATATCGGCCGCAGGAAAAAATATCTGGACAAACGCTGATGAGTTCCATTTTCTCTGGAAAAAAATAAAGGGAGATTTTATCATTAAAGGAACTATTCAATTTGTTGGTAAAGGAGTTAACGGCCATCGTAAACTGGGCGTGATGGCAAGAGATAAACTGACAACTGATTCCCGTTATATTGATGGTGCTTTTCATGGCGGACTTCCGTTACTCACCTCAATGCAGTATAGGCAAAGTGATGGCGATACGACCGGCCAGTTAATTATTTCTTCTGTTCACCCCACAGAAATAGAATTTGAAAGAAGCGGAAATACATTCACTTTTTCTGCTGCTACATTTGGAGAAAATTATAAATCGATAAGCAAGGAAATGGACTTAAATGAAGAAGCGTATGTCGGCCTTTTTTTATGTTCGCATGAAGAGAAAGTGATGGAGCAAGCCATCTTTAGCAATGTGCGTATCATCATCCCGGCAGCAAAAAATTTCAAGCCATATACAGATTATATCGGAAGCCACCTGGAAGTAATGCATGTGTTCACAGGGAAGCGGAAAATTTTGCACAGTGCCACAAATTCTTTACAGGCACCAAACTGGACTCCGGATAATAAATATCTACTGTACAGTTCTGAAGGGCTTCTGTATAAATATGACATGAAGAGTGCTGAGATCTCAAAAATAAATACCGGTGCCATTAACGATCTTAATAACGATCATGTGCTATCCTTTGATGGAAAGATGATTGGTATCAGCAATCATTTGGGAAACAAGTCTACCATTTATATTTTACCAACAACAGGTTCTGATAAACCGGTTCAGATAACCGCTGATAGCCTGGCTCCATCTTACCTGCACAGCTGGAGCCCTGATGGAAAAAAATTGGTATTTACCGGATTAAGAAATAATCAATGGGATATCTGGTCTATCGATATAGCAACAAAAAAAGAAACGGCACTTACCAACAATCCAACACTGGATGATGGCGCAGAATATTCACCCGATGGTAAATGGATCTATTTTAATTCGGCAAGAACAGGTACTATGCAGATCTGGCGTATGAAAGCCAACGGCAGCGGCCAGGAGCAAGTAACCTTTGATGAAAGAAATGATTGGTTCCCCCACTTTTCGCCGGATGGTAAATGGATCGTGTACTTATCTTTTTCAAAAGAGATAGACCCTGCCAGTCATCCTTTTTACGAAAAAATTTATATAAGATTAATGCCCGCCAGTGGAGGTGTTCCTAAAAATATTGCCTATGTGTATGGCGGACAAGGAACCATTAATGTGCCATCCTGGTCACCAGACAGTAAGCGGATAGCATTTATCAGTAATACCCAATTAAAATAAAAAATTATGAAAGAAACCAACAACCAACCGAGAAGGAAATTTGTCTTGTCCTGGGATAGGTTTAAAAAAAATATAGCCGATTTTTATTCTTAAACTTACGATGCTCTCAATTCGTGTCTTCAAAAAATTCCTTTAGGAACGTGTATGCTTGTAGTGTGGGAGAGCTATGCCGGATGAGGTAATATCTAATTTCTAATCTTGCTGAGGAAAAGGAATCAGTAAACAAACCTATAAGAGTGATTTGCACTTTAAAAATGATGGTATAATACTGAAAAATGATTATTCAATTACTTGCTCATCAAATCATTTCTACCTCAATAAATAGTTACTGAAAAAACCTGCAATTAATTGAAAAACTTTGATTGATAATGCTAATCTATCAAATAACAAGTACTGAGTCTCAAAAGCTTTTGATTGGAAACCAGACGGAGGCATCCACTTTAAAAGGAACACCCTCAGGGGCCAAAATACTTTCAGAGCATGGCTTTAAAAAGCGCGTAAACAGGAAGAAAGCATCGATACCTGTCTTTTTGCTCAGGACCGGAACTCCTCAGTTCCTTCGGGTCCTTCACTCAATCATTCCATTTCTCTTTCCTGGTGCTTGTCCCCACCCTGCTATTCTCACGGCCAGTGAGGATATTTTCCAACCGGGTTCGTTTTACATAATTTTCAAAACGAAATGATCGGGCAAGGGCTATTAACTGATCATCTGACAACCCTTTGAACAGGTTGCAATATTCTGGTAACAGTGCTTCGGAAATAAGTATATGCCTCACCAGCAGAGCAATTTCAGCTTTCTGTCCGTGAGGATAGGGGTCATAAGTGGGAAATTCTTTATTCATAAAATCTTCCAATGGCCCGATCACATTCCTGATATTTTTATCTGTACTTCCCCATGCATCTGCACCCAAAGAATCCTTGCGGGCCAGGAATGGTGACACCAGTTTCATATAGGGTGTATTTACATTCTGATGCATTATGGCCTGCAGGCCCATATCCTTATACAACCAGATACACCAGCTTACTTTGTATTTATTATAATAAGCCAATTGGTCTTTTAATACCTGGTACCTCATTTCATCTTTGCTTGAGTCACCGGTATAAACAGGTCCGAACTCACCCACCCACAGCGGTACATGGTGAGAAAACATGAATTCGCTTTTTTGCAAAAAATCTTTTTCAAGGGTGTCCTTATCATAATACTGGCCGCGGGTAATGCCAGGATAATCGCCACCATAGATGAAACCGGGCACTGCATAATCATGGTTGGTGTAAACCACATTGTCCCATATCTCTGTGAATTTGTCAAATTCAGTGGCATACTTATCACCTTCTAAAAAAAGTATATGTTTAGGATCTATTTTCCTGAT
>DATCFI010000254.1:0-13084 GCA_036509585.1 Hanamia sp.
TACCCAGTTTCTTTTTGATGATATAATCTGAGTTAACAAAGTTGAGGTTATCTCTTAAAAAAGATACCAGTTCAGGGGTTAATTGTTTTTTTGCAATTGAAATTTGATTGTTTAAAATAATCCGGATTTGATTTTCATTTGATAAAGGTTCACCTGAGATTATTTTGGTACCAAGGGCTGGGCTTGCGATGGAATTGAAGATATTATCTAAACGTTCAATTGGAATTCTTTGTATAGTTTCTAAAAAATTCCATTGGTCTTTGAAAGGCATTTGATTTGCAGGGTCAATAAAACAAGAGTTGCTATTCACTAACGCCTTTTTTTGGAATGGCAAAGCAATCAAATTTCCCAGGCCTTTACCGGAATGATAATCCTGGTTTGGGAAAAGCCTGTCGTAATTGTAGTTCTTATCAAAAGGTGAAATAATACCTGTAATTTCTAAAATATGGAGGGCTATCTTTCTGCTTTTATAAGCAGGGTAATTTGAATTGAAAAATACCCAGACATGGCCACCCTAGCCGCTCCGGGAGCGTTCAAGATAAGCGGGAAGTTGGTAATGATTGCAACCTTCAATAAACAACTTACATTCTTCAATCCAGCTTTTTTTGCCGGATAGGTTTT
This sequence comes from Hanamia sp., assembly GCA_036509585.1. Classification (GTDB taxonomy): domain Bacteria; phylum Bacteroidota; class Bacteroidia; order Chitinophagales; family Chitinophagaceae; genus Ginsengibacter. The sequence continues at coordinate 622 of DATCFI010000254.1, forward strand.
CATCAAAATCTACCACAATAAACCAGGAAGAATTATCCTGCAATAAAGGATAAAGGCCAATAATTTCTTTTCCATCCAGGTGATTGATAATTCTTTGTTGCGTTAATCTTGAATATTTTTTATTTGAGAAATCTTTTAATGTGCCACCTTGTGCCTTATGTTTTGCAAACTCATCCCAACTAAAATCGTACGCCGGCATATAACCACTTTTGCCATTGTTTTCCCAGCGAATTGCAAACACGTCCTCCCTGCCACGGAAAAGCGATTGAAAGATATTTATTTGTTCATTGGAGATAGGATGCATAAAGCAAAACTATGTTATACAGATATTTTCAAGCACCAACGTTCATCATAACTCTTTTCTACAAACAGTTTTAAAAATCCCCCAATTCTACAATTTCCACATTCGATTTTTTTATACGTTGTTAAGTGCCGCTACAGGAATGTTAATCCGATTCTTCTGTTTAGTCCTTGCTCAAAAATTCGGATTAAGGTCGAAAGTTGAATATTCCCTTTTCCATTTTCCAATTTAGAGATGTAACTTTTTTTTGTTCCAGCTTTTTCGGCCAACTGTTCCTGGGTCAGCTTTGATTCTTTTCGGGCAGCTTTGAGCATTTCGCTTACGATGAACATTTGAGCTCCTTCTTCGTAACGATTTCTACTTTCCGTTCCGATTTTCCCGTGTTCGAGTTCGATTAGTTCATCGAAAGTCTTAATATTCTTATAATCTTTCATATTGCTATTTTTTTGATTCAAAATATTCTTTTTTCAGCCGTTCGGCTTTTTCAATTTCAGCTTTTGGTGTTTTCTGTGTTTTTTCTGAAACCCGTTGAACAGCACGACTAATTGTTCTTCATCGAAACAGCAAAAAATCCGATAGATATTTGATTGGAATTCCACCCGTATTTCATAAAGCCCATCTGTTCCCGTCATATGTTCCATAAATTTTTTCGGGACACGGTCAACTTGTTTTACAATCTCCAATACGTATTGAATTTTCCCCTTAGCTTTTTCATTCTGTCTTTGGTAGAAGTCCGTAAAGTGGGTTTTGTAGAATATTATCGTTCTCACCGTAGCACAAAGTTATCTTAAAGGATAACATTTTCCAAATTTGTCTAAGGCTTTTTAAATACACCCTAACGGTTTGTAAGAAAAAAGTGGGGCAGATGGCAAGCTCTGACCTTTCAGGTTAGCTACAAACCAAATCAAATCCGGATTGCTATCGGGACCAGGGGCTTTGCAAATAAATAGTGACCTCTCGGAAAGCCTTTATAGGCTCGCTTTTACAATATGTCCAATTGCGTTAATTACATTTGCATTATCTCCTTCTTCCAAAACAGTGTTGAGATATCCTGCAATCATTTCTTTGCTGTCCAAATAATTCGCGATGTCAAATTTTGAAGTTCCTATTTTTTCTATTTGTTTAATTTGTTCCAGATTTCTGATTGATTGGCGGCACACGATATGTCGTCGCATATTTCAATATTCTAATCAAATCAGGATTGGATAAATCCTTCAACGATTTTACTTTGTAGTGCCGAAATAATTTTCCTGTTCCTTCAAGAATACTTTTTGGGTCAGGAAGTTCAGCACCATAGTTGAATCCTAAATTTACATGGTTCGTTGCCGGCATTACCCAACAAAAATGTTCGGTCTTTTTCTTTGGGCCCGTTCCGAATCCCGTATTTTTTTGCCTTACCCAAACTACTTCAACCACTTGGGGAAGCACTTTATAAATTAATTTTCTTGTTTGCCGTGCTATCGCTTTTATTTCTTCCGGAAAACTTTGGATGGCTTGTTCAAATTCTTTGTCAGGTTTCATTTTATTTATTTTTTACTTTTCACGTGGATTCGTTCAGTAGCTAAATTCAGTTTGATTCTTTCTTATGTTCTTGCAAATAACGGAATTTATAAAAAACAAAGCAAGAAGTTGAAAATTCCTGCTGCCTGCAGTAAACAAACAATTCCGAAAGATTCCTGTTTTATCTTTTACAGGTACCTTTGTCTGTGAATTGGCTGGCGGCTCATCTATGTCAAATTAATCCATATTCTTTTGCCATGCTGATGAACGAAGCGGTTTTGTTTACTTCAAACTATTGAATAGATGGTCCTTAAAAGTTCTGAATTATTCTAATGTAATTCATACAAAACAAATTCCCGACAAATGGCTGCTTTCTTTAGGCCTAGCATCTATGAGATTCCATACGATAAAAAAAGCAGATGACTGATTCGATTTTTTAAACCAGGTTTTGACTTACTCATAACTTAACTATTGGACACGAAATGAAAACTTACGCCTATTACATGAACCGTTGCGAAGATTTGGCTAACGCAGCCGCCAAAAAAGGAAATTCACCGGTAGGAGCAATCATTGTAAAAGATGATCTAATCATCAGTGAAGCGGAAGAAGCCGGCAAAAGTAAAAATGATGTTACCTGCCATGCAGAAATAGAAGCCGTCAGAATTGCGATGAAAAAACTGAATTCATCGGATTTGTCGGGCTGTATTTTGTTTACTACACATGAACCCTGCATCATGTGTTCTTATGCCATAAGATTTTATAAGATAAAAAAAGTGGTATATAAAAATGCCGTGGATTACCTTGGAGGAGTTACTTCCTCAATGCCACTACTGATTAGCGATGATGTTCCTTCCCATTGGGCGAAGCCGCCGGAAATAGAGCATTGGCAATCTGAAAAGGAATAATTTGAGTTTTACGAACTCTTTTAAAAAGGTTACATTTATCCGTACCTTTCATGGCATACACTTTGAGGGTTATAAAGCATAAAAAAAATAAAAAAATGAATAATTTAAAACAAATACACGATTTAGGCCAGAGTATCTGGCTGGATTCATTTGATCGTAAATTAATGGACAGTGGCGAACTTCAAAAACTCATTGATGAAGATGATTTATCCGGCATTACTTCCAACCCTTCTATTTTTGAAAAGGCTGTCAAAAGCAGCTCTGATTATGATGACGATGTCAGAAAATTAGCATCCGAAGGAAAAAATAATGAAGAAATATTTTTTGGTTTTGCGGCAAGCGATATTCAACGTGCCGCCGATATATTAAAACCGGTTTATGATGAAGCGAATGGTACCGATGGTTTCGTAAGTCTCGAAGTTTCTCCGCATCTGGCCAATGATACCGAAGGAAGCATAAAACAGGCGAGAGAATTATGGAAAACAGTAGGTCGCGAAAATGTGATGATAAAGATCCCCGGAACCAAAGAAGGGTTGGCGGCAATACGCCAATGTATCAGTGAAGGAATTAACATCAATATCACGTTATTATTTGGGCTGCCTCGCTACAAAGAAGTAACAGAAGCCTATATCTCCGGACTGGAAGACCGTTTAAAAAATAATCAACCGATTGATCACATTGCTTCTGTAGCCAGTTTCTTCCTTAGCCGTATAGATGTGCTGCTTGACCCGATTTTAAAAGAAAAAAAATTAGATAACCTGGTTGGTGAAATAGCTATTGCGTCAGCAAAAAAAGCGTATGAAATTTATAAAGAAGTTTTCTTTAGTGATCGTTTCAGAAATCTTGAGAAGAAGGGTGCTAAAAAACAAAAGGTATTGTGGGCAAGCACCAGCACAAAAGATCCTTCATTCAGCGATGTAAAGTATGTAGAAGCTTTGATTGGGCCAAACACGATCAATACGCTGCCAATGGAAACTATTGATGCTTTCCGTGATCATGGTAAAGCCCAGGATCACCTGGAAAATAATTTGATGAAAGCGACCCAGGAACTGCAACAATTAGCAGATAATGGAATTAATATTGATGATATTACCCAGCAGTTAGAAGAAGAAGGAGTTCAAAAATTTAATAAGGCTTACGCCACATTATTGAGCGCCATTGAAGAAAAGAAAAAGAAGCAAATGGCATAGCCTTCGACAGGCTCAGGCTGACAGCCAATTGTTGAATTGTTTTATGGTTATTGTTATTTTAAAAATAAAATAGAAAACAGTGTTATTTATGCTTTTACTGCGGGTTTGTACAATATTAGCGCACACTTAAATATTTCATAACGGATCATAAGCTATCGTAAAATCTGATCAACGCTTACCTCATTTCTGATTTGATTTCTGGAGGCGAGGATAATACCGCTTTCAGTTTTCGAATAATCCGTTTAACCTATAAATTTTTATAAAATGAAAAAGATTGCAATTAATGGTTTTGGACGAATAGGACGTGCATCTTTAAAAGTAATCATGGATACACCCGAACTTGAGGTGGTGGCCATCAATGATTTATTAACGATTGAAAACGCAGCGTATCTGCTAAAATATGACAGTGCTTACGGTATTTACCATAAAGACGTAAGCGCTGATGGAGATTACTTAAAGGTTGGAGATAAGCGTATCCGTTATCTTTCAATAAAAAATCCATCTGAATTACCATGGAAAGAACTTGCGATTGATACAGTGATTGAAAGCACCGGGTTTTTCACCAATCGTGAGGATGCAGAAAAACACATTCATGCAGGAGCAAAACAAGTGGTTATTTCCGGGCCAACAAAAAGTATAGATACCCCAACTGTTGTTCACGGCGTAAACACGAAGGATGGGAAAGTAGCGATTTTTTCGTGTGCAAGCTGCACTACTAATAATATAAGCCCGATCATAGAAATCATCGGAAGGAGAATAGGAATTAAGAAAGCAATTTTAAACACCATCCATGCTTATACGGCTTCGCAATCTTTGGTGGATGGTCCTTCAAAGAAAAAGCTCAGAATGGGAAGGGCTGCGGCGATGAATCTCGTACCGGCATCAACCGGAGCTGCGATTGCCACGATCAAGACATTACCCCAGTATGAAGGGAAGTTTGATGGAATTGCTATTCGCACACCGATAGTAGTGGGTTCTATTTCTGATATTACTTTTGTGGCAGAGAGGCCGACTTCAGCAGAAGAAATCAACAATATTTTAAAAGAAGAATCAGCAACGGATCGTTATAAAAAAGTGATTGCTGTTTCAAATGAGCCGTTGGTTTCCACCGATATTATTCAAAACCCGTTTGCTTCCACCGTTGACATGGAAATGACGCGGGTGGTAGATGGAGATCTTTGTAAAATATTGGCCTGGTATGATAATGAATGGGGGTTTACCAATCAAATGATCCGGCAGATATTAGAGGGATAAAGCAACTAAGAAATAATAATTTCTAAAAAATAACTCTTATCAAAAACTATAATTTACTTTCCGAATTAATCGGCCAAACGGATATTTATCTCCTGGATCAGATCATGAAAGGACGTTACCAACCGCAACAAAAAATATTGGATGCGGGATGTGGAGGCGGCAGAAACATGAAATGGTTTTTACAAAACGATTTTGAAATATATGGCGTTGACAGCAGCCAGGCTGCTATTATTCATTTAAAACAAGTGAATGATTCATTACCTCCACTACGTTTGCAAGTAGCTTTTTTGGAAAAATTGCCTTTTGAAGAAAACTATTTCGATCATGTTATCTGTAGTGCTGTATTGCATTTTGCTAATGATGTTGATCATTTTAAACAGATGTTGGCTGAGATGTTACGGGTTTTGTCGCACACCGGATCGTTGTTTATTAGGATGGCTTCTGATGTGGGGATAGAAGGTAAAGTGAAATTAATTTCTAATGGCAATTACCAAATACCGGATGGTTCCATGCGATTTTTATTAACCCGTTCCTTGCTGGCAGAAAGTATGAAAGAATTTAATCTTAAATTTTTAGAGCCATTTAAAACCGTTAATGTAAATGATCTGCGCTGTATGAGCACATTAATGTTGCAAAAGAAATGAATTGGTAATAGGCAATTGGATTGCAGTTCGACAGCCCTTCGACGGGCTCAGGGGGACATTAATTGGTATCGGAATATTTATAAATAGAAATCAGTATTATTTATTCGTTTACTGTGAAATTGTTTTTATGTTCAAAACTTCCTATTATCTCACGATCTATTGTAAACATTTATCACCGGGTTCCTTATAACACTTCCGTCATCGCTTGAATAAAAATAAATGACATCTGCAATTTGAGATGGCGATACCCAGGCGCTATAATCCATATCAGGCATGGCTTCTCTGTTCTGAGGCGTGTCAATGATGCTGGGCACGATCACGCTAACCACAACATTTTTTCCCTTAGCTTCTTCATTCATAACTTCTGCCAAACGAAACAATAACGATTTCGAAAAACCGTACGCAATAGCGCCTTTTCCTTTTAAAATATCCAATCCCTGTCGGGAACCAATTAAGAATATTCTTCCGCTGCCTTGCGTCATCATTTGTAAAAAAAGCGGGTGGGCAATATGGTAAGCGGTTTCAAAATTCAGTTGGTATTGTTTGGCAATATCGCTGGATTTGGTTTTAGCAATATCACCCGCGGCAAACCCTCCTGCAGTTAATACCGCTACGTCAATTACTTTGTTTTTTGTAACGATTTCTTCCACAAATCTCTGACAGTCTTCTTCTTGCAATAAATCTACTTCAACTTCTTCCACATTGTTTTCACTGTATATTTTTTCATTTTGTTTATTGTGGACGGTTCCAATGATATTATAGTTCTTATCAATAAATTCTTTTATCACTGCTTGCCCCAGATTTCCGGAAGCTCCTGTAACTATTACTGTTTTTGTCAACATTCCTTTTGGTTTTATAGTTAATGCAAATTTATTCTATCAAAATTTATTCCACATACCTCTATTTTAAAAACATTTGTAGCTTTTCAATAATCGAAATTCCTTCGCTGACTGCACAGAGAATTAAGTGTAAATTTGCAGCCGATATTTTTCGAAAACCTTTTCCCAACATGTGATGATAGTAAACGAGCAAATAAATCATGAATTTGTTTTACCTTTTTTCTCAGTCATTATAACCACGTACAACAGATCCGCACTTTTAAAAAGAGCATTAGATTCTTTGATTGCACAAACAGAGACAGATTGGGAAGCAATAATTATTGATGACGGGAGCACGGATGATACTGCATTTGTAGCACTTCCTTATTTAAAAATGGAGAATAAAATTAAATATGTTCATCAAACGAATGAAGGTTATTCCGGTTCAAAAAACGCAGGAATTTTTTTATCAAAAGGAAAATTTATAACTTTTTTGGACTCAGATGATGAATACATGCCCACGCACCTCGAAACACGAAAAGCAATTTTAGAAAAGAATCCCGAAGTTCAATTTTTGCATGGGGGTATAACAGTAATAGGAAGTCAATATGTGCCTGATAGGTTTGATTTTAATAAAAAGGTTCCTTTGTCAGAGTGCGAGATTGGAGGAATTTTTTTTATACAAAAAGAGGTTGCCAATTCTTTTAATGGCTTTAAGAAAATGCCATTAGGAAGTGACGGAGATTTCTTCGACAGGATAAATAAAGCTGGGGTTACTATTATGAAAACCCAAATTCCTACTTATATCTATCATCGTGAAAATGCTGATTCCATTACCAATAATTTAATGGCGGAACGTCGAAAAGTTTAAGGAATTCCATAGAAGCATAAATATCTTTAAAATTATTTTCTATGAATATCAAAATCAAAAGGGTATATGAAAAGCCAGATCAGACTGATGGAGTTCGCATCCTGGTCGACAGGCTCTGGCCGCGAGGTTTAACCAAAGAAAAAGCCGCGCTTGATTTATGGCTAAAGGACATTGCTCCAACTACAGAACTTCGAAAATGGTTTAACCACGAACCTGAAAAATGGAAAGAATTTATAAAAAAATATCTGAAAGAATTAAAAGGAAATGAAGAGCCTGTTTCAATTTTAAAAGATTACCTGAAAAAAGGGCAGGTAACTTTAGTTCATGCGGCAAAAGATGAGGATCATAATGAAGCGCTTGTAATAAAAGATTTTATTTCCTAAAAGGTATTTACATTTTATGCCATAACGAATTCCAGTTATTTTTGTCAATATTTTAAATAACATCCATGTTTTCCAAAACGACGGAATATGCTTTGCGGGCCACTATTTATATAGCGCAGAAAGGGACTATTGATAATAAGCTGGGAATTGATGAGATTTCAAAAGCCATTGACTCGCCAAAATCGTTTACGGCCAAAGTGTTACAATCACTCACCAGGGATAATATAGTGAGTTCGACAAGAGGTCCGAACGGGGGTTTTTACTTTACCTCACAGGCTAAACGATTACCCGCGATCTCTATCTTAAAATCAGTAAATGACGCGGGAGTTCTTAAAAAATGCATCCTTGGATTGCGTCAATGTTCTAAAAAGCACCCCTGCCCGATGCACGCAGAATTTAAAGAAATCAGGGACCAGTTAAATAATATGTTTGAAAATAAGACAATAGGAAATATTGTCGAAATGATGAACAATCGAAAAATGGCTATTAGTAATCCACGAAAATAGCGACCACGCACTCATATTTTAAAAACCTAAATTTGTTTTTGGAATCTAATGTCTGTTTCGGAGAATATTCGTCGGATTAATAGGTTTTGCCCCAGCTTTTCCCGAAAAATGGATGTTGCCAAAACATCTGATTTTTTGGCAGGCAGAATTAACTAAATGTCGGCATTTTACAGTGCAAATCGTCTCTTTTTTCCTTTTGAAATTGATTTTCGTTTGCATACCTTTGCACCCTTAAAAAAAACGACAAAAATATGGTTGACATTAAACCGGATGAAATTTCGGCAATTCTAAAAAGCCAACTAAGTAACCTCGATGTAGAATCTAATCTTGAAGAAATAGGAACTGTACTGCAGGTAGGAGACGGTATCGCCCGTGTTTACGGGTTAAACAACGTAAGTTCCGGCGAATTGGTTGAATTTGAAAACGGAGTAAAAGCGATCGCACTGAACCTGGAAGAAGATAATGTGGGTGTGGTTCTTATGGGCGAAAGTGGTGATATAAAAGAAGGAGCAACGGTAAAACGTACCGGCAAAATTGCCTCTATAAAAGTAGGTGATGGTTTGGCCGGACGCGTTATTAATACATTGGGCGAGCCTATTGACGGCAGAGGTCCAATCACCGGGGACTTATATGAAATGCCATTGGAGCGTAAAGCGCCTGGTGTAATTTTTCGTGAGCCAGTAAAGCAACCATTACAAACTGGAATTAAAGCGATTGATGCCATGATTCCTATCGGACGCGGACAACGCGAATTGGTAATTGGTGATCGCCAGACCGGAAAAAGTGCTATTTGTATTGATACTATTATTAATCAGAAAGAATTTTATAAAGCGGGTAACCCTGTATATTGTATCTATGTGGCTATCGGTCAGAAAGCTTCTACCATCGCAAACGTGATGAAAGTATTGGAAGATAACGGCGCGATGGAATATACAACCATTGTAGCGGCTTCCGCTTCTGAACCCGCACCACTGCAGTTCTACGCACCGTTTGCTGGCGCCGCCCTCGGAGAATTTTTCCGTGATACCGGCCGTCATGCTTTAATTATTTTTGATGATTTGAGTAAACAAGCCGTAGCTTATCGTGAGGTTTCTCTTCTGTTAAGAAGGCCGCCCGGACGTGAAGCTTATCCTGGTGACGTATTCTATTTGCATAGTCGTTTGCTGGAGAGAGCTGCCAAGATTGTGTCAAAAGATGAGATCGCAAGAAAGATGAATGACCTTCCTGAAAATATCAAACATTTGGTAAAAGGTGGTGGATCATTAACTGCGCTACCTATCATTGAAACACAGGCTAGTGATGTGTCTGCATATATTCCTACTAATGTAATTTCTATCACAGACGGACAGATATTCCTGGAGGGCAACCTGTTTAATGCCGGTATCCGTCCTGCGATTAACGTAGGTATTTCTGTAAGCCGCGTGGGTGGAAACGCGCAGATAAAATCAATGAAAAAGGTGGCTGGTACCTTGAAACTTGACCAGGCATTATACCGCGAAATGGAAGCCTTTTCTAAGTTTGGTGGCGACCTTGACGCAGCTACAAAATCCGTGTTGGATAAGGGAGCAAGAAACGTGGAAATATTAAAACAACCGCAGTTTACACCTTACGCTGTAGAAAAGCAGGTAGCTATTATTTACCTTGGAACAAACGGATTGATCAGCAATGTTCCAGTAAAAAATATTCAGGATTTCGAAGAGCAGTTTTTATTAGAAATGGAAAATAAATATCCGGAAATTCTGGCCGAATTTAAAAAAGGCGCTTTGCCGGAAGAAGGGGTGAAAAAGATGGTAGCACTGGCGAAAGAAATTTCGCATCAGTTTGAAAAATAAATGAGCTTTATTTTATTGTAAAAGGGAAGGTTTAGGCCTTCCTTTTTTATTTATTACTGCACTATAAAAAGACTATAGTGATAAGATAAAAATGATTCCGTAAAACCCCTACCTCCCAAACATCTTATCCAATTCATCTTTTTTAAATTCAAGAAAAACCGGTTTACCATTAGGTGTCGTATTGCTGATCGTACAATTAAATAGATCTTCTACCAACGCAATCATTTCTTTTCCAGATAAATAAGCGCCTGCTTTTATAGATTGCTGCCACGCCATTGAGCGCAACAATTTTTCTCTTTTACTAAAGCTGATGTCCATATTAAAATGCTTGTACTGTTCCAGTATTTTTTCAAGCGAATTCTTTTCGTTCCCATCAGGTACATCTGCGGGCGAGCCTTGGATTACAAAACTGTTATTACCAAACGGTTCTACCTGGTAACCAAGAATATGAAGGTCGCTCAAAAGCTCATTGAGCAGTACCGCGTCGGCGGCCGCCAGTTCTATTGCTTCGGGGAATAAGCTTCTCTGAATAGCTATGGGCTTGCCTTTTATGGCTTCTGTAAAACGCTCGTAAAGAACGCGTTCGTGGGCATTTTGCTGATGAATAACAATAAAACCATTTCCATTTTGAGCAACGATAAAAGTTTTGTGAATCTGAACGCATTGTTCGGAATCCGGTTTTTTATTAGCTATTGACGGTGTTGTATTTTTAAAAGAAGAATGAAACAAATTTTCATTTTCATGCCTTGTTTCAATTTGTAAATCGGTAAGAGGCTTGTCTAATGAATTTTGTTTTAGCAGGTTACCATCCCACGTTTCCAGGTCGCTTTTACTATCAATAAAATGAGCCTGATTTTTTTGTGTAAAAGTTTTGTAGAGAGAAGTACCCGTTGCGGTAAATTGTTTTTCGGCAGTAAACGGTTTGCTTACCGCATCTGTCTGTTGAATAGAAGCATCCAATTCAAAATCAAGTGTTGGCGTCACACTGTATTGTGCCAAAGCGTGTTTCACAGCAGACTGCACAAAAGCGTAAATGATCTTTTCGTCTTCAAATTTTATTTCCTGTTTGGTGGGATGTACATTTATATCGAGGCGTGAAGGATCAATATCAATGAATAAAGTGTACATAGGAAAACTGTCTTTTGCGATCATATCGCTGAAAGCATTCATAACCGCGTGATTCAAATACGCGCTCTTTATAAACCGATTGTTCACAAAAAAGTATTGATCGCCGCGGGTCTTTTTTGCTGTTTCCGGCTTACCCACAAAACCATAAATATTCATGTAATCCGTTTCTTCATTTACACTTACGATTTTGGCGTTATAGTTATTTCCGAGTATCTGTGTGATCCGCTGTTTTAAGGAACCTTTTTCCAGGTGAAAAACTTCTTGCCCGTTTGATGAAAGGGAAAAAAAGAGATTGGGGAAAGCCATTGCCACGCGAATGAATTCGTCCACGATATGCCGCAGTTCGGATGCGTTGCTTTTTAAAAAATTCCTGCGTGCAGGCACGTTAAAAAACAAGTTCTTCATGGAAATATTAGTGCCTTCATTGGTAGCTACAGGCTCCTGGGTTTTCACAACACTGTTTTCTATTTCGATATAAGTGCCTGTAGTTTCACCTGCCTTTTTTGTTTTTAATTCTACCTGCGCTACACCCGCTATGCTTGCGAGCGCTTCGCCGCGAAACCCCATTGTTTTGATGTGAAAAAGGTCGTCAATATTTTTTATTTTAGAAGTAGCATGTCGCTCAAAGCTCATCCTGGCATCGGTTTCACTCATTCCCTTGCCGTTATCAATCACTTGCACTAACGCTTTCCCCGCGTCGTTTATAAACAGTTTTATGTCTGTAGCGCCTGCATCCACCGCATTTTCAAGCAATTCCTTTACAGCGCTGGCCGGGCGCTGTATCACTTCGCCGGCCGCAATCTGGTTTGCAATATTCTCAGGTAGAAGATTAATAATGTCAGCCAAAATTTATTTTTTTTACGGGGTAAAAATAACGCTTATTTTTCGGCGAATCGTTTATGGTTGTTTGAAAGAATTCAGCCATCTTACTTCTCCTGTAAATAGGAATATTCAAAAAAAGTTCTTTTACTGTAGTGAGAAGTCGTAAAGAAGCCAATGTACGGCTAGCAAACAGTTATGGGCGGTATTTGTGTACCTTTTCTTAAAGATTACGCGCTTACATTTTTTCTTGGGAGCACTACTTTATATTTGCAGTTCTATTGCAACGCTATTTATTATCACTTCAGTAGG